>JBFIDQ010000075.1:0-10781 GCA_041603795.1 Chlamydiales bacterium | reverse complement strand
CGGCGAGACCTATAGCGACCTCATGCAAGCCTTAGGTGAAGATTTCCAGAAGGAGTGGGGCGTTCCAGTTGCACAGTAGGCTCTATTGCAGCAGATTTATTCCGAATGCCTTGCCAAGAATTGTTCTTCTAACATACACTACTGAGCCTTAGAGCACCGGTAGCTCAACTGGATAGAGTACCCGGCTACGAACCGGGCGGTTAGAGGTTCGAATCCTCTCCGGTGCATTTTTCTAAGGACTGTTATGATACAGATCTTTCCTTCTGGTCCCATTTCAACTAACGCCTATGTCATAGCCTGCCCCGAAACCAAGCAGGCTGTGATCATTGATCCCGCACCTGACTCACTCTCAAAAATTGACGAGTTGGTTCAGGAGCAGAAGCTCAAGGTTATTGCTGTCTGGCTCACTCATAGCCACTGGGATCACATTGGAGACGCCAAAGCAGCGAAAGAATTGTACCAGGTGCCGTTACTCTGCCACGCTGGTGACCGAGCGAATGTAGAAGCTCCAGGGAGCGACCACATCCCCTGCTGGATCCAAGTAGCGCCCACCTCAGTGGACCGTACCATCAACGATGGCGACACTCTCAGTGTCGGCAACCTACAGTTCCAAGTGCTGCACACCCCTGGCCATTCCCCCGGAGGCGTCTGCTTCTACTGCAAGGAGCAGCACCTGCTCATCTCAGGCGACACTCTTTTTCAGGGGTCCATCGGAATCCTTGCTCTACCAGGCGGCGACCCCACAGCGATGTGGAGCTCCCTCAAGCAACTTAGTCAACTCCCACCCGAAACCCGGGTGTTTCCCGGCCATGGCGACCCCACAACAATTGGAGCCGAAAGCTGGCTTCCACAAGCACAACAAATTTTTGGAAAGAGCTAACTCTATTGATTCAGGGACCAAAACCCGGTATGCTTGGAGTCATTCATGATAACCCCTGGAGAAATAACATGAGCGGTACTCTTGTAAGCAAACAGGCCCCTAGCTTTACTGCTAGCGCGGTCCTTGAAGGCATCAAAATAGTGAACGACTTTTCACTAGATAGGTATAAGGACAAGTACGTCCTATTTTTCTTTTACCCCTTAGATTTTACATTTGTTTGCCCAACAGAACTGCACGCCTTTCAAGCCAAACTCTCCGAATTCAAGTCACGCGGAGCCGAAGTTGTAGGCTGTTCCATCGACAGCGCCTACAGCCACTTTGCCTGGCTTAACACACCAAAAAGCAAAGGCGGAATTCAAGGGGTAACGTATCCCCTAGTTTCCGACGTCAACAAAACAATTGCTCGTGATTTCGGCGTACTTTTTGAAGGGGAAGGCATTGCCTTTCGCGGACTGTTTCTCATCGATAAAAAGGGCGTTGTGCGTCACCAGGTGGTCAACGATCTACCTCTCGGCCGTTCTGTTGATGAAGCACTTCGCACTCTTGACGCTCTCAAGCATTTCGAAGAGAACGGCGAGGTCTGCCCTGCCAACTGGAGCGAGGGTGAAAAAAGCCTCCAACCCACCAATGAAGGCGTGGAAAAGTACTTCGCTACTAACTAGCACCCGGATATACCTGCTAAGCCCTCTAGCCGTTTGACTTAGGCAAGAGTGGTTTTAGTCCGCGATTGCGGACGGGTAGATTTTAGCCCACGGCAAGTGCAGCTCGCGAATGCGAGCAAATGCAGCCGTGGGTATTTGGCAATAAACCCATTGTACCCGCGGAAGCGGGTACCAGGAATGTCGCATTGAGGATCCAATGCGCACGTTTCTACTGCCCGCCTCCGCGGGCGATACCGAAATACCGTAACGTCAGTAAGGAAACGACGTGAGGTAATCGTAAAGATCGGACTCGGTGATGATAAGTAAACTACTATGCGTATCACACACCGGGGCTGTTGCTTCGATTACCTCGCTGTCACCAACTCCCGGCAAGCATATCGCCGCCAAGCTAGGCACAAGTTGCCGATTCGTCAAAAAATTCAGTCCCAACAAATAGTCTTCCCGACTAAACCCCTCTTCCTTCACTCGAAAGAAGATGAGTCCTCGTTGATAGAGAAGAGTTTGCACGGCATAATGCAGTGCCTGACTATCCTCTGGCGGCTCCCCGAGGCACTCCTCGAGCTGTGGGAGCGTTTCACAATAATAGGCGGTCCTATAGGCACCTTTTTCCGACTGTCCAAATAAAGCGATCACTTCGCGCATCCTCCTCGCCTCGTACAGAATCTATTCAGTACTTAGTAGAATGCAGGCCGCGTGCCAATTAGTATGTGTTCGCCCCAGCTTGGGCTAAGCAAGATTGGACAACATCACCACAAGCACGTATAAGTCTTTGGCTTTAGGAGTTAAACATGATAGGACTATCAGGTCTACGTAGACGTTTCGCAAAAGCCGAACCAACCGAGATGCAGCCGTTGTTGGTCACATCCCTACAGGGCCGACAGGTGACCCGCTCCTTTATTGAAGATCCCAATCGCCTAGGGGCACTTCTTGATAGGATTCGTACAGGGACCCACTTCCCCAACGAGGAACCCGCGCTTGAGCGGCTCTTATTCAGAGTCAAGCTACTCGACCTCACCAAAAAGCTAGAGGGAAAACCCAAAACGGACCCATGCGTAGATCTCGCCATGCGGATTCAGCGTATCGTGCAGGTGCAACTTTTCGCCCACATGGCCAAGATCAACGAACACGAGATCGCAGCCTACTTTCGGGTCCACTCAGAACCTGATTTCGACGGCTACTTCAAACACCTGCTCGACACCAACGACGCCTTTGCGGCATCCTTTAAGGCGCTGATTGAGCCCAAGCCCGACGGCAGTTATTCGATCTCCCAATGTAGAGCTCTCCCCACACTGGTTAGCTATCGGCCTGAGATCAAGCTAGAGTTCATGGCGCATCTAGCCACACAGCTCAACCAGAAAATAATCACTCCCAAGCAATTTTGCGAACTACACTGTGCTATGGGAGAAATGAAGCCCATTGAAGATCTCATACGCCAGCAGCAGCTGGGCGTGCTCGAGCCCGTCTTGGGAATGGCAGAGAATCATCCCGAGCATGCCGACGCTCTCTGTCGGGCCCTAGCACGCTCTCTTCAGCCGAGGAACCTCCCCAGCTTTTGGATGACGATGATCACCAGAGGTAAGCACGACTGGATCAAGAAGGCAAGTCCGGAGCCTCTCACCTCCCAAAACCTGGTAGAGTTGGCCCAGGCAATCAAACCCACCGATCCCATTGTCGCGGCCCTGGCCGAACACAACCCGCCCCTCTTTTGTGTCTTGCTCTACAGCTACAAAAGCAGGGTCCACCAGGCCACAATGATCAGCCAGGTTGGCATGAAAAGCTTCCGCAAGATTCTGGCCGCTCAACTCACCCGACACGCGAGGTCGGATTCCTCACCGGCCTCTGAGTTTCATGAGCAATCGAGCTCAACATTCGACAACGTCCTGTATCGCCTGGTACGCTCTCTCGACCGAAAAGCTCGCTTTAGGGTGTTTGACCAGGTCTTGCAATACGATGACGGGATCGTCCTCGCGAATCTTAGACGGGCCACTGGACGTAAGATATTCGACCAATGGGTAGGCAAACGCGTGCGCGAGATCGACGAGGCATCGCCAGAGAAGGTCCAGACGCTGTGCGAAGCTCTGGTTCACGTATATGCCAAGCGGCTCCCCTCCCTCATCTCACAGCTTATACACGCAGGCGCTGAACGGGCACTTCTCGGCTTGAGAGAGGCTCTTGGGGGATCTGCATTTTCGGCGATCGACTGCGCAACCATCGAGGGTATGGAAGCCAACCCGTTCCTCTACGCATGCATACGAGGCAAAAAAGAACTCGCGCTGCGTATTTGGTCAGAGGAACACGACGGCCTCAGACAGCTCCTCCTCGACCCCTCCGAAGAGCGCGCTCTCGAGATGCTCGAGGAGTTGTGGCCGCGCTTAGAACAAACCAGTACGGAGTCCTTCAGTTTTGCGTTAGATCGCGGCTTTATACGAACAGATCTCCTAATGGGGACATTGCTCACGGAAAAATACGACCTCGCACACGCGCTGTACGACAAAATCCCCTACGAAGGAACAAAAGGTGCTTTTTTCTGTTTCCCTGGTTTTAACCATTACTACCTACCCCTTATACAGCTCGCGATACTCAGCAAGAATACCCCAAGCTGCAGAACTCTTTTGGAGAGGATCCTAAGTGACCACACCTTGTCTTGCAACTGGTTGGAATATCGCTTCCTGGATATCAAGCAATTTGGCTGGGCAGATATACCTCTCGGCACCCGGCTAAGAGCCGCTCTTGAGCCAGTAGCGCGGTTGACCCTGAAGGAATATTTGCAAAAAAAGGGAGAGTGGAGCCTTATCGAACAGCTGCAAAAGTCACAGACGTTGAGTGAGGAGGAGGCGCCATCAGGGTGGTTGAAGAGGGCATTTACTGAGTTCCTTGGCCCAGCACCAGAATCAGAACTAGAACCAGAACCAAGCGCGGTCAATCTTATTAATTAAAATTTGATAGCAGAGACATCCTTCCGAAGGGCAACGCCCCTATATATGTACAGCCTAGGCCGTGAGGCCTATCCGAGCTCCGCTCCGAAGGGGCGGTAAAATCGCCCTGCATCGCGACCCCTATACACCAGCCAGCTCTGGAGAGCCACTTCCCGACCAACGATTGCTATCCCGATAGAGAGCAGCTCCGCCAAGCTCCGCTTCAATAGCTAAGAGCCTGTTGTACTTAGCAATTCGATCCGTGCGACATAGCGAGCCAGTTTTGATCTGCCCGGCACAAGTTGCCACGGCAACATCTGCAATGGTGCAATCCTCCGTCTCACCTGAACGGTGTGAAATTACCGCTGTAAAGCCACTTGACTGAGCCAACTGAACGGTCTCTAAGGTTTCCGTAAGGGTGCCAATCTGATTGAGCTTAATGAGTATGGAGTTGCCGACTCCAAGCTCTATCCCTTTACGGAGGAACTTTGGATTGGTAACGAAGAGATCATCTCCAACAAGCTGCACTTGCTTTCCAAGGCGCTCCGTTAGAAGTTTCCACCCCTCCCAGTCGCCTTCATCTAGACCGTCCTCTACGGAGTCGATTGGAAACTTACCGACCAATTCCGCTAGGACATCAACCTGCTCGGAGGGGGTCCGTGAGGCAAAAGACTCACCGCGATTTTTGGCTTTCTTCTCAATATATTGTCCTCCCTCGAAAAACTCCGCCGCTGCGCAGTCGAGAGCCAATGTAACCTGCTCACCTGGACGATAGCCCGCCTTCTCGATGGCGCGTAGAATCCATTCAATGGCGGCATCGCTGCTCGGAAGATTTGGAGCAAAGCCGCCTTCATCACCCACCGAGGTAGCCAATCCTTCCGCCTTAAGCAATCCCTTTAACGTATGAAAGATTTCCGCCCCCCAACGCAGCGCCTCACGAAATGTGGGTGCTCCTACCGGACGGATCATAAACTCCTGAAAATCAATCGAGTTATCCGCGTGCTCTCCACCGTTCACAATGTTCATCATGGGACATGGAAGCACGTTCGATTGCGTCCCTCCAATGTAACGATAAAGCGGCAGCCCTGAGGCACATGCGCCTGCACGCGCAACAGCCAGGGAAGCACCGAGAATGGCATTGGCGCCGAACTTTTCCTTATTCTCCGTGCCATCTGCTTCGATCATCATTCGATCGAGCTGCGACTGCTCAGTGACCTGTTGACCAATTAGCAATTCCTTAATGGGACCGGTGACATTCCCCACAGCTTTGGTCACTCCCTTGCCAAAGTAGCGCGAAGGATCGCCGTCCCGCAACTCAAGTGCCTCATGCGATCCCGTAGATGCCCCGCTGGGAACCATCGCTTCGCCTACAAATCCGCCTTCGGCAGTGACTCGCACGGCAATGGTTGGGTTTCCCCTAGAATCCAGAACTTCTAGGGCGTCAACGGATTGAATACGAGGCATAGTGAACTCCTTGATTTGATAGGACCACCATACCAAATTGTTAAGGAAGATGCTATCGGCGCTTGTGTTTGGTTCGGATGGATTCCATCAGCTGACAATAAGAGGCGTAGCGAATCGGGTGAATCTCCTCGTTCTCCACTGCCTCCAGCACGGCACAATTGGGCTCATGCTGGTGTGTACACGAAGAAAAATGACACTCGTTACCTTTTTCGAGGATCTCTGGGAAGTAGCCCTGAATCTCTTGCTCTTCCAGATTCCACACCCCAAAACTCTTAATTCCAGGGGTATCCACGCACCATCCCTCGCCATCTTTGAGAGGCAGAAGGCACGCCGAAGTGGTTGTATGTGCACC
Source organism: Chlamydiales bacterium (assembly GCA_041603795.1). Taxonomy (GTDB): domain Bacteria; phylum Chlamydiota; class Chlamydiia; order Chlamydiales; family JBFIDQ01; genus JBFIDQ01. The sequence continues at coordinate 4,508 of JBFIDQ010000075.1, read as the reverse complement.
TTTTTTGGTGTGCTTCACTGTATCGCGGGTGATCAGATTCGATCCCGTTGTTGCATTAATCAGCGACGACTTGCCCACGCCAGACTGACCAGAAAATACCGAAACCTTGCCCTTCATCACCTCAAGAAGAGGTTCAAGTCCGCTATGGTCCGTCGCGCTCACACCGATCACTTCAACGCCCGCACCGCGGTACGCCTCCAGAACATCTTCGTAGAATGCCTCTTCATCTGGATCCCCTTCAAGAAGATCTAGCTTGTTGATCACCACGACAGGGGTCATATTCCCTTTATTGGCGGCGATGATGTAGCGATCGATGAGAAAAGGTTTTAAAGGAGGGGTGACCACTGACATCGTGATGAGTACCTGGTCGATGTTGGCGGCGATGACCTGTTCCTGTCGCCTCGAAAGGTTATCTGCCCGCGACAGTACCGTCTTGCGCTCTTCCACATGAGAAATAACTCCATCGTGCTCGCCGCTCTTTTCGAAGAAAACCATATCACCAATGGCAACCAGGTTCTTCATGCGAGAGCGGTCTCTCTTGAGGCGCCCTCTGATGACGCAGGTAAAGAGGGCCCCGTCGACATCAACGGTTACTTCTTGTGAGGCGATCCCGATCACACGTCCTTTCAGACAGTGTTCCACATCAACAGACTCTTGCTTCTTACGCTTTTGGTCACTTTTCTTGTACTGCGAGCGATCGCGGCGCGATGCCTCCTTGCGCTCTTCTCGCTGCTCCTTGCGTTCTCGAAAGCCGTACTCTTCCTCTAGTGATCTTTCCTTAGCCACAATCACCTCCCATCAGGTGCATTAGAATGCCGCCAGCAATGGAGACATTAAGTGATTCCATTTTTCCACTCATTGGAATGGACACCTTTCGAGCATTTTTAAGAGCTTGGGGTGATGGACCATGACCCTCATTGCCTAAAATTAACGCCATCGGACCAGACAAGCCTTTCGGTCCTTCGCCTGTAACGTCCGCGACAATCTTCGTTAGCCCTTTCAGATGTTGTTCCGCCTCGTCCCAAGTCAAAGTCCACGTAGGAAGGCGTAGAGGGGCCCCGCGAGAGGCGCGGAGAGCCTTGTCGTTAAACGGATCACAACAGTCACCCACCAAAAAAGCTCCGTCCCATCCCAGTGCAAGAGCCGTTCTGAGCAAGGTTCCCATGTTACCCGGATCTGCCACGCCATCTAGGATGAGGAGGCGGGAGAATTGCGAAGGCTGCTTCCACTCAGGAACCGCCACCACCGCGGCGATACCATCCGGCGCTTCGAGTCCAGTGATCTTTTTCATCACATGAGGAGCAACAATCTTGCAAGGAAGATCCGTGATCGAAGGATCACTCACTACGATAAGAAGCGGATCGATAGCCTCATCACAAAGCTTACGTCCGACCAAGAGCAGCTGCTTTTTTTCTCGGCGACTCTTAGCCGAGGTTCGCAACTTCACGAGATCCTTCACGAGGCTATTATCCATGCTTGTGATGACCTGCTCAGACATGCATCGCTTCCTTTACATGGACCAAAACAGCCTCTACAGAATGTAGATCCTTGTCGACAGCTACCCGTTCCGCATAGCGCAGCCACTGCCCCATCGCGGGTCCAGGGACAACACCCAGAGAGGTCAGATGATCCGAAGTTACCAACGGTTCCTGTCGACGCATCCGATCAATATGAGGGGCCAGTTGCTTCTTACGGGCATCGTGTTCCTCTTTAAATTGAGGACCTTTTAGTGGTGCAAGCGCATCAAAAACAATTTCAGCCTGCGAGCGAGCGTAGATCCTCACCCATTCAACACGGTCCAGGTTTTGCGCATCACGCACCGTTTCGAAATACTCCACGAGCTTCTTTTCTCGACCACTTACTCGCAGGCGCTCAAAGATCGGTGGAGCAGGGTAATGTGGAAAAAGGTGAGCAATAACGAGGATCGGAGGTGTTGTGAGTTCGAGTTGATCCAAAGGTTGGATGAGCTCCTCTAGTTCCTCGCGCGACACCCCCTCCAACTCAGGAAAAATCTCACGAAGCAATCCGAAGTCAAGAAGCATCATGATCGCTTTTTGGATCCCTCGGTGCTGCGTCATACGAGAGAGCTCTTGCCAGACTCGCTCAACGGATACCGACGGGTATAGCGAAGATGCGCTGGTACGAATGGCTTCCGCCGTAGCTTCTTCTATAGGAAAATCGAAGCGGGCAGAAAATCGGACCGCACGAATCATGCGAAGGCGATCCTCTACGAAGCGCTCATTGGGATTGCCAATGGCACGGATAATTCCTTTTTGCAGATCCGCCTGACCCTCTACGTAGTCAAGGACTACCTTCTCTATCGGGTCGTAAAACATCCCATTGATCGTAAAATCGCGGCGATGCGCGTCCTCTTCAGGAGCCGCAGGCTCAATACTCTCAGGCTTGCGGCCATCGAGATAGAGTCCTTCTTTTCGGAAGCTTGCCACTTCAAACTGATGATTTTTTACGAGCACCACGATGACCCCAAAAGCTTTGCCTACCTCGACCGTTTTGGGGAAAATAGAGATGACTTCGTCCGGCGAGGCACTCGTCGCAATGTCGATGTCATCTGAGGGGTGATCGCGCAAAAAATCGCGCACCCATCCACCGGCGAAATAGGCGGTGTGTCCCGCATCGCGAAGGGTCTGTACAATTTGAGTAGCGTAGGGTAAAGCTTCCATAGAACCATAAAATTATACCAGCACTCCCAAAAAAACGCTACCCGCGTTTGAGGCAGCCCTGATAGAGAAACGCGGCGACTGCGGCACCCACTAGCGGACCCACCATATACACCACTAAATGCTCCACATTACCCGTTAGAAGAGCTGGCCCTAAGGTCCGTGCCGGATTAAGAGATGCTCCCGTAAGGGGACCGCCCATCAGAATACAAAATCCAAGAGTAAGGCCAATGGCGAGACCCGCGTGATTACCTGTTGTATTGAACACAGCATTCACCAAAAAGAAGGTAAGAATTGCCTCGATGATGACCCCTTTTAGTGGTGATAACATCGGCACCAGAACGGTCGCACCCAATCCACTTTCCGACCCGCCCAAGAGGTAATAAAGTGTAGCCGCAGCTGCAATACCCCCAAGAAACTGGACCACGACATAGCCCAGCATTGTCATCGTTTCAAGTTTTTGTCCGATCCAGAGACCTATGGAGACCGCAGGATTCAGATGAGCCCCCGAAATATGGCCATAAGAATACGCCATGCCGACAATCACAAATGCATGCGCCAATGCCACGCCAAGCAGTCCACCAAGACCGACTGCGGCGGTGCCCGCACCGATGAATACCAGCGCAAATGTTCCAATAAATTCCGCGACGAGTGCGTTGATCTTCATGGAGTACCCCTTGTTTCCTGTAATAATATTATAAATTTTAATTCTTCACCAGAAGCTTGACAACACAGGAAAAACTTTATTCGTAAGAAATTCTGCCAAGCAGGCGATTGAAATCAGCTTCGGAGAGATAGCGCCACGCCTTATGAAAGGCGAGTGAATTTCTAGAGTATTGCCCTTCAGTGGAAAACCGAGCGGCCTCTGCCACGGTGGAAAGATTGTATCCCATATTCGTAGCCCACTTCGCATAGTAATTATCTTCGCCCTCATCGTCGTATGGATGCTCCCTCAGAGCATGCATCATGAAGCTGCGATGCCGCAGAGAAAATCCACCATTGCCAACCACTGGACCTGTCCAGTTTGGATCCGCAACGTGATGAAACCACGGAGCGCCGATGTAGTCGTATTTAAGAAAACGATCGATTCCTGAGCGGCACATGATCGAATCTGTTTGAAAGTTCAGAATATGTTCAGCAGGAATTTGCTCCCATAATTTTGGGTTAGTCATGAGGATAGAATACCCCTCAATGGTCACATTTTCTTTGCCCCAATTGATCAGTTGCACCTCGCCCCAATCTTTAACAATTGCCTCCACGAACTCCTTATTTTTAGTCCCGTGAACAATTATAAGGCCCCAAGAATCATCGAGAAAAAACATCACGTTACGCATGACGTAGCTCAGGTGAGGGTGCTCCCGAAATTCCACGATCACTGCAGCTTTGTCCTTGGCGAATTTTAGGCCCGCCGGATTTGGTAGCTTCGCTTCGGTTTCCTGCATGAACTGCTCCCAGCGAGAGAAATTCCGCTCCTCACGCTGCGCAAAATCACTCTTGCTAGCCGCTCTGCGTTGTGGGGCGGGTACTATTGAAACCGCCAAAAGCAGAAACAGAGAAAAAATTGGTGACACAGACGTTTCCTACAAAAACAAGGGAATTCCGTATACCAAATCGGCTCTTTACACCACAAATCGCACGCCCAATTAAGAGCACAAAGTATGCGAGACGGTCCGCAACTAGCTCCTAGGAGCAACGCTCCGTTAGAAGTTAGCCTGGCGGCGTAAGCCTTGTCATTACCCAAAACTTGCAAGAGTTTTATTTGATGCAAAAGGTGTGGTAGCCCGCGACGGCGGGTGGGTAGATTTTAGCCCATGGCAAGTGCAACTCGCG
>JBFIDQ010000074.1:0-10855 GCA_041603795.1 Chlamydiales bacterium | reverse complement strand
GAAGCCGGAACCCGGGGTATTGAGGTAGTAAAACCAGCGCTGCGGGAGCAGCGCCAGCGGGCCCGTAGCGGTTTGAGCAATGTTGATTTTACATCGAGCTCGAGGCATATCGATTCGCCGGCGCTGCTCCCGCAGCGCGAATCCCTCCGGCAACCGTACCCCGGGTTCCGGCTGCGCCTCCACCCGAGGCTAAGTGCCTCTGCTGCTCCCGCAGCAAAAAAGCACGCACTGCATAAACCGCAAATTCCGTCACAAAAACTTGTGGGTAAAAGTATGTCCCCGTCTCCGCGTTGAGAAAAAACGCACCCATTGGACGTCAACTCCTTAGGACTTCCTTACTAAACCAGCACTTCCTTTGGTAGACCAAAAACTACATCTTCTTTGATGAACTCAACATTTTCAACGGACTCCACACCGAGGGTCATGAGTCGATCGATGCAGGAGCGAACGACTTCCTCGGGTGTGGATGCACCGGCAGTGAGTCCAATCACTTTTTTGCCCTCTAGCCACTCCAAATTGATCTCCGTCTCCGAATCGATGAGATACGCCTCGATTCCACGGTTTACGGCGACCTCAACGAGTCGCTTCGAATTCGAGCTTTGGCGATCCCCTACGACCAATACAAGATCGCACTGTTCCGCTATCTCACGCAGGGCCATTTGCCTATTCGTCGTTGCATAACAAATACTTGACGATGGTAACGTCTCCACACGCGGGTACTTTTCCTTTAGGGCTGCGGTGATTTCTCGAACATCATCGATGCTGAGTGTTGTCTGCGTGATATAAAACAGCTTCTCGTCGGGACCAAATGAGAGTGTCGCTACGTCTTCTACGGATTCAACCACGGTCGTCACATCTGGAGCCTCGCCTTTCGTGCCGATCACCTCTACGTGGTTGCGGTGACCGATGAGCAGGATCTGGTGACCCCTAGCAGCAAATCGCTTTACAGCGGAGTGCACACGTGTGACGAGTCCACATGTAGCGTCTATTTCAATGAGCCCACGCTCCTTCGCCAAATCTCTTACCGCTGGCGACACTCCATGCGCAGAGTAGATCAGCCGTTCGCCTTTCGGAACATCATGCAAATCCTCCACAAAAACTGCACCCTTACGCCTCAGCGCTTCCACCACGTGCCGGTTGTGCACAATTTCGTGCTTCACATAGATGGGTGCGCCCCATAGGTTCAAAGCGCGCTCCACAGTTTCGATCGCGCGATCGACGCCTGCACAGAATCCACGTGGCTTAGAGAGCAATAATTTCATTGGAAAAGTCCTCATTGGTCAATGAGAAATGATACCATGGAACGACTTATTTTTCCTTTGCGATGTGGTCCAATAGACCCTCACAGGAGTCTTCCAGCATATCTAGAACTAATTCGAATCCCATAGGCCCCTCACGGTAGGGGTCGGGAATCTCCTCCCCTTGGTAGGCGCGACTAAATTCCGTCATCATGTGGATTCGTTCGGCCTGCGGACTTTCGTCACCTGCGAGGTAGATGAGCTCGTCATAAACGGCAAAGTCAGCTGCCAAGATGTAATCGAAGACTTCGAGGTAGGCGACCTCAAACTGCTGTGCTTTGCTTCCGATGGTAACCTCGCGCCTGGACATCGCCTCCTGCATTCTTGCGTCAGGTGGGAGTCCAATGTGCCACCCCCCGATCCCACAGCTTTCTACGTGTAGATCGTCTTTAAGTCCCCGCTTCTCAGCTGCCTTGAGAAGAACCCCTGCTCCAGCTGGCGAGCGACAAATATTGCCGAGACAAACAAAAAGAATGTTAATGATTTTTTTCTTCTTTGGCATGGTCAGTCCATAAGCTCGGCCACCTTAAGGCCATACTTGTCACCAACCTGGACGATTTCTCCCTGTGCAAAGCTCTTTCCATTGACTCGTGCAACTGCTGGGGAACCGACCTTGGTCTCGAACATCAGAACGCTACCGGGGCTAAGTTTAACCAGTTCACCGATCTCAAAATCGGCCTCCGTCAGGACCACATTGATCTCCAACTCCGTGCCTTTGATACTATTTAAAATTGTTACCGGAGACGCCGTTTCGGTTGTCATGAATCAACTCCCTTATTTCCCCACATCCTAGTAGTCTGATCTGTATTTTGCAACGCCATGAATGGGCGGGAGAGGAACAGGGCACCTGACATTAACAAGAATATTTGAACCACAGAGAGCACAGAGCGCACAGAGAGATTATTTTCGCCCCTATTTTGAAATGTCTCATAGGGTTTGAGTCCAAAAATGAGCCTCATCAAAAGAAAGAAGAATCTCTCGGTGCTCTCTGTGGTTCAAATATTCTTGTTAATGCCAGGTGCCTTGGGGAGAGGAAACAATTGATTGCCCCTTAAATGCCGGGAAGATAGGGTGGTAGCTCTCAACCATCGAATCTTTTGACAAAAGGCGTGACAAATGAAACTCGGAAGACAATCTCAATACTACAACTCAGGCGCTAAGTATTCGCCACCCTATAAGCCTCAAAAACAAGATTCAGCCCACAAGCGCACGCTCAAAATACAGAAGAGGCAGCAAGCCAAAGTATGGGCAAAGCAGGCCAAATCAGAAAAGCAGTTTCGCGCCAATCTTCTCAATCTGCAACGGACTGCGGGCACTGAACTTACATGCCTCATGTTAATTGGCCTCGCCTTTCGTTAGGAAGACGCCATCACATTAATTTGTGAGGTGAAAAGAATAGGGTGAAGGTTGTATGACTACTGTGACGTACAGTGAGTTGCAGCCCATGAGTGCCATTGCCGGTGCTATTTACCCCGATCCCTTCCAGGTGCAGCAGCTCGCACGCTCCATGCTGTCCGTTTTGGGACATCGGGGGGGCGGCAAGGTCGCAAGTGAGACCCACAGAAATGGACAGATAGGCTCGTTCGCTACGACCCTATCTCACAACGAGCGCCGCACAGTGTGGGTTGGTTACGATGCTCAAATCGCCAACCAGGAGGATCTTACCAAGGATTTGCAGGAGGCCGGAATCGCTCTCCCTGACAAAAGCCTAGGCACTCTCCTGGTGGCAGCCTATGAGCTTTGGGGAAGTGACTTCGTCTCCCACCTCAACGGCGACTTCGCCATCGCTGTTTTGGATAAGTCACGTGAGGAGTTGCTCCTTTTCCGCGACCGACTTGGAAAAAAACCGCTGTATTGGTTCCACCAGAACAACCACTTCTTTTTCGCAAGTGAACTCAAAGCTCTTCTCTCCACTGGAGTGGTGCCTCAGACTCCGGCCGTTGACGCCATAGCCACCTACCTCTTTCTGGGTTACATTCCTCAGGATACAAGCGCCATCTTGCACGTCAACAAACTCCTTCCTGGCTACTCCCTACGTATACGTTTCAATGGCCATAAACGAATCGTCCCTTACTGGTCATGCAGCTCTTTTTTCTGTACCGAAGTCGAGGAGAAAGGGGATGCGATCCAAGATAAAATCGACTCCCTACTTCGCAGCGAAATCGAGCGACGCACAAGCGGTGAAGTCACAGGCTGCTTCGTTGGAGGCGGACTCGGATCGGCAACGGTCGCGAGTTACCTACGTAATCCGAAACCGACGGCACTGACAACGATTTTTGAGGGTGAGACGCAACAAGATCTGGATGCAGCTGAATCCGTGGCTCGAGCCTTGCGCCTGCCGCATGAGCATCGTTCGCTTTCGCTAGATCGACTCCTCAAGGACCTCGTTCCCGTCATTTGGTACCTCGATGAGCCCCTGGCGGACCCCAACATCATCACCAGCTGGCATCTTACCCGAATTGCCAAAGAAGCAGGTATTCACACCGTTTTTTCCGGTATGGGAGCTGACGAGTTGCTTGGAGCGCATTTGCGGTACCACTCGGAAGGCCGCGCCAGTTCATTTACCAGACGCCTTGCAGCTCTCCCCTCCCCATTGGTGCGCAAACTGATCATTCCTCTCATCCGTGGGATCAATCCCCGACTCTCCAATCGCGTACTCCGCCATAGCCTAACGAACCCTTCGGTTGTTGCCTTCCTCAAACACCATGCTGTCTTCCGAGAGCGACAACTGCGCCGCGTCTCACCAGCTCTGGCGCCGTACTTCGACTCTGACGTCTTTGTTCAAAAGTTCTACCAAATGGTGACCATCAAGAAGGCGGGGTCGAATAGTCAGTACATCGACATCAAAACGAGGCTGCCCGATCTTTATATGGCGCAGATGGAAAGACTCACTACGGCCGCGGGATTACGATGGGAGACCCCCTTCCTTGCGTCCCCTCTTGTCGAGTATCTCGCGGCCATCCCGGCAGAAGAGAAAGGGAATCCCGGTGGGGTGACGAGTCCGTTGCAACGGCTCATGAACGGAGTCTTACCTCAAGAGTTTCTAAAGCGCCCCAAAGGGTCCAGACGACACCACCTTGACGGTTGGAGGGACAAAACGCTCATGCAGGAGGCGATGAAGCTCCTCCAAAACGGGAGCCTCGTAGAAGCAGGCTTCGTCTCCCCAAGCTGGCTAAAGCGAGCTGCTACCCGAGCGCACTTCACCCAACTTTTCAGCATTCTCGTTTTGGAGATCTGGTTCCGCCTCTACATCAACAACCCCATTCGCGAGCAAGCACCCAAAGTATGGGTCAGCGAACTCCTGCGTAGCAGAGTTTAGGAGCCGTTATGCCATTACCCATGCTCGCCTCGCCCATCACCCGCAGAGAACAGCACAATAGCGAGACCCAGACTCTCTGGGAAAAGCGCTGGCAGCAGCCTGTGGAATTTGATCCAAAGGGACAAGCCACAGAAGTCGCCAGGCTCGCTCGACTATGGCGCAGCATCGAAGGTCTGGGTCCCTTGAAAAACAAACACGTTTGCGACCTCGGAAGTGGTTGGGGCACGCTTTCCCGCAAGGCTGCAAACGCGGGTGCGCAAGTAACCTCCTTTGACGTAGCCTCCAATGCCCTCACCCGCCTCCCAACAGGCATCATTCAGCAGCAAGGGATGCTTCCTCAAACGAAGCTGAACGACAGCCAATATGACCTCGTCATCGCAGCCGACGTACTTGCTCTTTTGCCCGAACGTGATCATCGTCTCCTTATTTCCGAGCTTCACAGGCTTTGCAAACCTGATGGAACTATTATTTTATCCACTGCAGTCGATATCGACAGCTGGAATGTCCTGTCTCGACTGGAGCAGCTGCTCACAACCGACCTCGTCATGGACACCTGGCGCCTGAGTCATCACGCCTACTTCATTCGCCTGCTCGACCTCCTCAAAGCGCCACAACGCCTTGCAGAGGGTGAAGAACGGGGACGAAGTCGGGTGGGACGCGCAGCATGGCGCCTCCTACTCCTCGCCAAACCCATTTGGAAAGGAATTGCCAAGCTTACCGCCCCCCTGACCACTTCGGTCCAGCGATCCGACACCATAAGTTCAATGCTCGAACGCATTGCCAAGCGAGTGAACCCAGAAGGCACTGTGAGCCACATCATCGTCGTAGCCAAATGCAAGACGATGTTTGCTCAACCAAAACGATGGACCAAATCGAAGCAAGAATAAGTGCTCGAGACATTGACTTGCCACAATATGAGCGCAGCGCATATCCTCCGCTATCTTTTCGAACGATTTACAAGGGGAAGCCCAATGACATTACAACTCACCGGAGCGCTACCGGACAGTGCCTACTGCCTCGGTAATCAGGCTAGCGCTGGATTGGTAGGCGGACTCGGCAGCTACATGCTAACGCAGCGCGTTTCTGCGCTCTTTCTGGTAGCCTTACCAATGGCTTCAGCAAGATGGTGTAGCACCTACTGCTCTGAGTGGGAGCATGATTGGTATAGCTCGTCAACGTGCACCTTCGATTGCGGAAAAAGCGATTGCGATACCCGCACATGGGATAGCAATCATGAGTATGCCATGGAAGATGCCTATCCTTATTATGTAAAACAGATGCAAAGCAAGGCTATCGCAATTTTCAGCAATACCCCCGAGATTGTTGCTGAAGCGTTTCACAACCTAACGCAGCAACACACCGATGAGGCCCCCAATGACTATTACGAAGGAGTTGAGATTCCCATAAGTGACACTTGCACTCTCTTTGGGCAGCCGGATAGCGACTCTTTTCCCTGCTGTGAAAGTCCTCGGCCCTGTGCCGACGGAACGAATGCGACACCGTCGCTAACTATTGACAACGGCACTTTCGCACTGACAGCAGCTCTTTGCGTCCATCTAGTCAGGCGCTACTTCTAACTTAAAACTCTAAAAATAGCAGGAGTGATCGATGTCTTTTAATTGGAATTCAGTAGGTTCTGAGCAGGCAACAATGAACCAAAATTGGGGCGAGTGGGGTGCTCCAAAGAAAGGCCGTAATGCGGCAATTCTAATGTTAGCCCTTGCACATCTACCCGGTGCCCAGGCAACAGACCAGGAATGCAGTGCATTTTGCTGGAGAAATGGCTTTGTGACGTGCACTGACGACTGCAGTGGGGTAACATGCTCCAAAGACGCGGAATCTGCTGGAACACAAGACGCCCTGAAAAAAGCTGAAGCGGAGGATCTGCCGCAAGAGATCGAGGCTCGATGCGCCACACTCGTAGAACTCCCGCGGCGCTTACTTGAAAATCAGGAAACTCTAGGTTTTTTGGACGAGCACAGGGTGAGGTCAGAGGACGCAAATCATACGATAAAGCATCACCTTTGCAACGAATATATTCGCACGTGCCCTGAACTGCCCTGGTGCGACGACATTTCCATCTCAGGAGCAGAACAGTTAAATCCAACCGTCACAATTGCCTTGGTCATCGCCACCTGGCTGGCACGAAGAGCATGGTAGAAACTCGCAGGCGATCAAGCTGGCGCGAAGTGGGCGGACATGCAGGCCAAAACCTCTAGCGCTCCCGGGCGTAACGAAAAATAGGATTCACTTCCAAATTACGTTACACCCAGTGCTCCCTGATGGATCGCAATAAAATAGGTATCGCGAATGATGGAAACGGGTGCGGCCGCTGGCTCCTCGTTGTAGGCATGCGTGAGGCGATTTTAGGACCAAAACCCTATAAGACACTTCAAAATAAGAGCGAAGATAAACTCTCGGTGCACTCTGTGCTCTCTGCGGTTCAAATATTCTTATTAATGCCAGGTACCCTGGCGCCAATGCCAGGCCAATACGATGGAACAAATCGAAGCTATCCCAGGTTGTCGAAGATATTATTCAGAAAGGTCTCGCAGAGTACTAGACAGTAGTCAGCTGTTTCCGCGCATCGTGCCGGATCTAAAACAGATCGCGCTGCCGTCATCGTAGCTCCCGTGGCAAAAGCTAATGCGGTACCCACGGGAAGATGACGATCTACAATCCCAATAAGGCGATAGGCTCTACCGGTTGTATAACTAGGTGAAGGTTGCGGCTCCGAGCCATCCTCTAGCATCAGGTACTCATTGGGCCTGCTTTCATACAAAAGCGGTTGCTCTTCCCTACAAAATCGACGACGCATTACGTAGGCACACTTCACCATAAGGGCGGCTACTGCGATGGTGTAGGATGCAATCTCATAGGCCCGAAATGTACCCGAGGCACGGTCTGTCACAGATAGACAGGTCTCTTGGCACTCAGGACCTGTCCATTGGCACATTGCGGTGGTGTTAAAATCGATTTCTGGTGTCATTGCTACCCTTTTTCACTCATCTAGCGTTAGCAGCCCCATAAGCTCCTTCTCACTTAATTTTGCACTTACGTTGCTGCCATCAAGAAGGTCGAATGCTAGATCGCGCTTGTTTTTATGTAAATTGAGAATTTTTTCCTCAATGCTCCCCTTAATGATGAGCCTGTAAATCGTCACCGGCCGTTTCTGTCCTATACGGTGTGCGCGATCTGACGCCTGATCTTCGACAGCTGGATTCCACCATGGATCCATATGAATGACGTAGTCAGCTGCAGTGAGATTGAGTCCACTTCCGCCAGCTCGCAGGCTGATCAAGAAAAGATCTCCTTTCCCGTTTTGGAAATCGTCTACTGCCTGTTTTCGCTTTGCTACTGGCGTACTTCCATCAAGATACTGGTATGGAATTCCCTCCTTATCGAGGTGCTGACGTAGTAGGTCAAGATAGCCAACAAATTGACTAAACACAAGCGCCTTGTGTTTGTTCTCTCGAAGACTTTCAATCGTCTTCGCAAAGACCGTCATTTTCGCACTTGAAATGGCGGTTTCTTTGGTCACCAGTTGAGGGTGACAGCACGCTCTACGGAGTCGCATGATTTCCGACAGAATATGCACACGTCGCTTTCCGGCCTGCTCCTCATCGAGGTTGGCCAGATTTTCCAGGGCCTTTCTTCGTAGTGACTCGTAAAACGACGCCTCCTCCTCGCTCGGCTCTACCAGGATTGTTTGCTCCGTGCGCGGAGGGAGTTCCTGCAGGACCTCACTTTTAATGCGGCGTAGAATAAAGGGGCGTATGAGGCGTCTAAGAGCGCCGCGAGCAACTGGATCTTGATCCCGCGCAATAGGCGCTGCAAAACGACGTTGAAAGGAGTCGTGTGAGCCAAGGAGTCCAGGATTAAGAAACCGAAATAGGTTCCACAGTTCCCCTAGGTGATTTTCAATAGGGGTACCCGTAAGTGCCATCTTGAATTCACCTTTGAGTTCCATAGCCACCTTAGAACGCTGCGTTGCCTGGTTCTTGATCGCCTGCGCCTCATCGAGGACAATTGTCTGCCAATTGACCGTCGTCAAGCTATCGCGCTCGTACTGCATCAGACCGTAGCTACAGATAAGTAGGTCATTCGGACCCAAACTATCGATGACCTTTTTACGATTTGCCTGTGCAAAGAAAATCGGCTTGAGCGTAGGTGCGAAGCGCTTGCATTCGGCTTCCCAATTGTGACAGACAGAGGTCGGTGCCACCACAAGTGTTGGTCCGTTCGCACTGTGCTCCAATATCGCCGCCAAAGCCTGTATCGTTTTTCCCAGTCCCATGTCATCTGCTAGACAAGCACCTGCCCCCCAGCAACCCAGTCGTGAAAGCCATTGGAATCCTTCCAGCTGGTAATCGCGAAGTTCCGCTTGCAGCGTTGTCGGCAGCTCCGGCTTGTGTGAGCGACGCTGTGCGCGCCGTACAAGTTCCTCTTTCCAAGCCTTGTTATTCTTTACCTTTACCGACTGCTCTGCCAGATCCTCTACCGCGGCGACCCCAAATTTATGGATCTTCGTTGTTTTGCCTTTGTGCTCGGAAATGCGACTAAACTCAAGCAATTTCCTGTGGAGGTTGCGCTCTAGGGCAATAAAGGTGCGGTCATCTAAGGATATAAAACGCCCCTCAGATTCTTCAATACGCACAAGGAGTTCCTGGAAGTCCAGGACCCGTTTCTCGTCGATTTTGATTTCCCCCTCAACAGAAAACCAATCGGCTTCGCTCTTTAGGGCCAACGAAAGTTGTTTGAAATCGACCGGCTTCGAAACATTGAGTTTTTGATCCTCTGGCCACTCCAGCAAGTGCTTCACTTCCGACCCTTTCAGGTCACTGAGAAACTCCAAGCTTTCTTCCGTAGAAAAAAGACACCATTCCCAATCGCCGCTGGCGAAATCGGCAAGGATAGGGCAACTCTCTTTCAGCTTTTCTGCTTCCTCTCGTTCCTTCTTGAGCTGGCGGCGTACCTGTACCTGGCGCCCCCCTACTTGTGCAACAAGAGTAGAGCCTCCCTCGCCAGGCCGTGCTGTAGGTCCCTCTTTTCCAAACGGGCGCACCACCATGTTCGCTTTGAGTCCCTCATCGAGGAGCTGAAGCTGAAAAATTGGTGTTGGATGCGCTTTTACTTTTGGGAGATCGACTCCGGCCACATCGGACACAAGTTGCACTTCCTTTGGGGCCTTTTCGATGACCCGACAGAGTACCTCCTTTGCTTCCTTGGGAACCTGCAGTCCCTGCTTACCGAGAGTTTTGCCAATCTCTACTAAGTTGGGGGTGTAGTTGACGACCTTATAGCGCGTCGCGGTTTCGCGAATAATATGGATTCCAGGGGTGTCCGGCACCCCCTCCAGGGAGGCGCAGTAACCCGCATCTGTTGTCTTAACAACGAAGTTTGGCTTTCCCTCCACCAGATCGAGTTTAAGGTCGGGATCTGCCATGCTATAAACAGCTGGATGTCCAATAAGAGCGACAGGCGTCTTGTCACTATCCCAAAAGTAAGTGGTCTCCGGATATCCCCACGAGCGATACGTTTCCGAGCCTAGAGTCTGCAGCACCCGCAGATCCTCCTCAATAAGATAATCGAGAGAGGAGTCGCGATCATACAATCGACTCAACGCCACCTTTCGGCCCTTGCTCCATTTACCCTTAACTGAGATCTTCTGCTCCAACGGCTGCACGCTGCCATTCGCGGTGTTGAAGAGCCAAGCAAGGCGCCTGGTTGCAGCCTCAGCGCCACGCCCTTGTGGTGTCAGTGAAAGGATGGCCTCTATGTATTCAAGTGACCGCTTCCACTTGGCATCCAAAGAGAGAAGATCAATAAAATTAACCTTACTGCCAATTTCGAGAGGGTCGATTTCCACAGCACCCTCCGGATCATCAAGTCTCTGAATCACCTGCAATAGGATGGTAGTGGCGACCTGATGTATCCCCTCATGTAGTTGGGACATCCTTTCCAAGGTTTCGCTCAATTGAGCAGCTTTATCAGGATTTACCCAAAGGAGAATCAGTGCCGTACACGCGCCGCAAAGGGGATCGAGCCCTATAAGAGAGGGCTCCCACTTGTCTAGGATCGAATCAGCTTCCTTCCGATCACCACGCTGAAGAGCGCTCACCGCCTGAAAGGGATTGGGAAGTAAAACATTGGTGTTTTTTCCCGGAATAGAAGCAGGCCAGTCTCCCTCAACATCGCCGAGGCCTTCAGCGAAATCACTTGCCGGTTGGGTAAGTTG
>JBFIDQ010000073.1:0-11031 GCA_041603795.1 Chlamydiales bacterium | reverse complement strand
GTGTGTTGGGGCGCTAACAACCAAACACACTCCTTTGCGAACCTTTGCGCCTTACCGTCTTTGCGTTGGAAAAAATGGAATCAATCGCAAGCTACTGAAAAATAGAGGTTTGTGCTTCAGACGGAAGCTTTCGAGATCTTAATTGAAATTATATTTAATGTGAAATTTCCGTGACTTAACTTGAGTTCTGGTTGCGGGTAACCCAGTTTTTTGGTAAACTGCTTTCTGATTATGAAAACATTAATTGTAATTCCAGCACGATACGGATCGACACGATTGCCGGGGAAACCACTCGTCGATTTAGGCGGGCAGTCGATGCTGAGTCGAGTTGTCGAAATTGCCAAGGCTGCATGTGAACCTCATAAGGGGGTTTCTCTTGTAGTGGCAACAGATGACGAGCGCATCGGAAGCCATTGCGACGCGATAGGTGTTGATTGGGTCATGACTCCAGAATCGTGTAGAACGGGGAGTGATCGCGCCTTCGCTGCTGTTGAGCAGGCAACTAGTAAGCCTGACTTCGTGATCAACCTACAAGGCGACGCGCCCTTTACTCCAGTCAGCTACCTCGCGGCTATGTTACATGCAATGGAGCAGGATCCCACCTTGGCGGTGCTTACGCCAGTTTATCGGTTGACTTGGACGGCTCTTGATGAACTCAGGGTGAATAAGAAAACGACTCCTTTTAGTGGTACTTGTGCGGTGGTGGGTGCCGACGGACGTGCGATTTGGTTTTCAAAAAATATCATTCCTGCAATTCGTAAGGAAAGCGAGCTGCGAGGCGAGGGGACTCTCTCGCCTGTTTATAAGCATGTAGGATTGTATGGCTATTCGCGCGCGGCTCTGGCGCAATTCGTTGGGTGGTCGGAGTCCGATTACGAACGTATTGAAGGCCTTGAACAGCTGCGTATATTGGAAAACGGGATCACCATCCAAACGGTAGAGGTCGACGGCGGACAATTCCCCACGCTTTCAGGCATTGACAGCCCTGAAGATGTCGAGCGCGCAAATCAGCTGCTTGCGGTAGCCTCGGCGCCATAGGGCGGCCCGCAAAACTGAGATAGCTGATCAGTGCTCCAAATCGATTTCCCATCCATAAGCTCCCTTAGAATTTCATCCAAAGGCGTCATCTGTGGGCTCGTCCCGGGTGCAGACAACTGATAGCTGTGGGTTACTGGTTTCAATGGGTTAGGCTCGGGACGTTTTTTGACCGCTTTAGCCAGGGAGAGTCTAATGCGCTGGTTGAACTCGTCTCTTTTTTCCGACTTGGAAGCGACAGGGAAGATAGCGCCATTTTTCCGTTTGTCTTGGGCTAGCCACTCTTTTTCTAGGGCAATGTGTTTGTCCCTCAACTCTAAAAACAACTCATTCACCTTGGCAAGCATAGGAGCCCTAAGGGCGCTGAGGGCAAGGGGTGAGATCTCAACGGATGGTCCAATTCGGAACGCGCCCGAGGAGAGGTCCGTTTCAAATGTGAGCTCGGCGATTTTTTCAGCAACGGGTATCGCCAAGGCTTTCTGTTTGGTCACCGCTTCATTTAGAAATTTAGTAGTCCGGTTGCTTTTTTCGGTGAGTAGAATCGGATCTAAAATATTTTTGATTCCTTCTAGCAGGCTGGCTGAATTTTCCTGATCGGCTATATCGGTCTTCTGAGATGTGATTGCTTGTTCCCAGTTTTGCTTTCTTGCTAGATGGGTCAGAGGCAACTGAAAATTTCCCCACTCTTGTAGCGACAGATCTAGGTCTCGAATTTCAAGCACAGCTTGGTCAAGGGTATCGATATGCCGGGTGCAGGCCTGGGCAAAAACATTGAGGCTCCTCTGTGCCTTTTCGATTTTTCTAAAAACGAATGGCTGTGAGTTGCCTTGTACTGCTTGAGCCGTCTTGAGAGAGCTGTGAGCATCGCGCCAGGTTTCGTGGTGGGATCTACCTAGTCTGCACTGCCTCACTTGCAAGGTGTCTAAGGCTAAAATGGTCTTTAGTGTTTCTCGTAGCCTTCCCATTTTTTCTGCGGATAGAAGCTTGGGCTTTGGCTTGGGGGCAGGCGGTTCTATTTTCTTTCTTCTTTTCAATGGAACCGGGGAACGGGAGCCCGTCCATTTACGTATTCTGCCTTGTAGAGTGGGGACAGGGGGAACAGTCTGAATTTTTTCCCACAAGCCTGGAATTTTGCTCGCAGCTTGTTTCCATGCGGCTTCGCGTCCCTTCTTGTTCAGGTAAGGCCTATCTACTGCTTGGGAAATTTTAAGGAGTCGATCCACGTGCTGTGTGGTCTGAATAGCTTTCCGTAATAGCTTAATGTGGCGATCTTTTTTTCGGGTCCACTCGACTGGTTGTTGGAGTCCATTCAGATTGAGGAGATCCGCCTCTACCCCCCTCATCGTGGCTCGGTCTGTGGCATACTCTTGTAGTGCAGTCAACGTCGGAGAGATGAGAGTGGAAGGAATCGCATGGTGGTAACTAGTAGTCACTTTAAATCCATTATTCATTAAATAAATTAGGAACTTAGTTTACCATGAGGCGCGTTATTTGGTCTAGGAGCTCACAAGGTGTTTTGGCTGATTTTACATTCCCATCTTGGGCAGTTGTAGGATCATCCCTTGTCCGTCCCCAGCAAGAAGCTTTGGGTACTGTCCGTCCCACTTATTGACCGTCTCAAGTAGTAGAATCTGGGGATTAAGGGATTCAGTAATCACCCTATTTGCCTTGGCCACCGCTTCTGCCTCTTTGAGAATTTGATAGGCCTTTGCTTCAGCTTCAATTCTCTTCTTCTCGGCGTCTGCTTTCGCTTCGGTTGTCACCTCAATGAGCCTCGTGTTCGCCTCAATGGTTTTGATCTCTTGATTCTTTCGAGCCTGTTTTTCGATCATCTCCAGGCGTTGCTCTTCCTGCTTTGCAATTTGAACCTCTTCGACTTTCTTCTTCACAATCGTGGGCAGTTCAATATGGCGAAGTTGGACGTCATTTAGGATAAACGGCAGCTCGTCGAATTTTGCTTGGAGCCGCGCCTTCAGTTCGCTGCCAATGCTGGTTCGCTTTAGCGCCACTTGCTCAGCCCCATACTGCCCCGCTACGTCGCGGACGATGTCGCGAATAATCGGGTTGATGAGCTTATCGAAATAGTTCGTGCCGTAGGCGGTGAGGATGTCCTTTGCTTTTTCTGGTGACGGCGAAAACTGAACCGTAAGGTCAACCCCGATATTTAGGTTTTTGGCGTCAAGAACGACGATGTGTGGGCGTGAGATAACTCCCGAGGTGTCCGGCTTGTCCACTTCGCCATGGTAGTGTGCCGTCTGCATCTTCACATCCATTACCAGAACGTCTTGCACACCGGGAATCTTAAAATGCAGACCCGGTTCTTTGATTTCGTCGGAGTACTTTCCAAACGTCGCTAATACCCCAACGCGACCGCTCTCAATCGTGTAAATACCCATGGTTGCAACCATGTAGCCAATGAAAAGTACAAATGCACCAACAAAAATAAGTGGATTAATGGCGACATTTTGAGGTTGGCGTATAGGGGTTTGCATGGGAGGCTCGCTAGGGTTGAATGAGGCCCCTTTATATCATGTGCCGTGGAAAAATTGATACGTTAAAGGTTTTTCCTCAGGGCAGTCGTCATATAACGATTATTTAACTGTGAGGCGCGCTCGAAGGGTGGACCCGGGTCTTGTGGGTCAATCAAGCGAACGCCTCTAATGCCTGGTAGGTCCTCAGAGTTTAGTAGCCGCCCACTTTCGGGCTTTCTTTAAAAATCCCCCCTCCGAGGTCTTTTTAGACTGGTGCCCCTTTAGTTGGGTAGACAGCCTCGTTACCAGCCTCTGCAACTCCTCTCGCGATGGTGTTGGTTTTTTTCCGATTGCGTCTCTAAAGACATTTCCTACGACATTCAAGGTGTTTTGAGTAGTAGACGGCGATCGCTTTTCTTTTACAATTGTGATTCGCCTCTGCAACCTTCTGATTCGGGCGTCACGTTGGTCTGGCACTCCGCCCAATGCTTCCCCTAAATCTTTTTTGTTCGCGCTGAGGATGCGAGCCAGCGCGGCGATCACCTCCACTCGCGATATTGTTTCAGCGTCTTTTGTAGTGGTCTGTCCGCTGACTTGCTTTGCATATGCTTCAAATTGCGCGAGGTCAAGCCTTACTGCGTTGGCACCAGTATCCAATGTCATAAGATCTCCAGGGTTGCAAAGTGACACTCTATCATTCCTTAGCCACTGCTGTAAAGCTACCTACTGGCGATGTTGGCGGCTCTTCCTTGCTCTCTTCCTTTTTCGGCACCAGCTGTTCGATGAGCTGTTGGGTGATTGTGATCGGTTCTCCTTTGTGACTCTCTATTTCGCGCTCAATGGTTGCATTTAAGGCTGGTAGAATGCGGTGGCGGATGAATAGAAATTCTTTCGTAGCTGGCCCTCCCTTGGGGTTGCTCTTGAGGCGGCGCATTGCCGCGTAGAGTTTGCGTTCCCAAAACGGTTTTTGTCGACGCAGCGCGTCGAATGCCTGGAGAGCTAGCTTCTCTTTTTCGAACGATTCTTTGGCAGAAACCACCTCCGTTTCTAGTGTGGTGATTTCAACCAATCGATCATTGTCCTTTTTCAGATCATGTAAACACTCCTGAGCATACTTGAGGGAGCAATCACTAAGTCGATTCTCTAAGAGTTGTAGGGCCTCTGGTTTCGCATCGCGTGCCAGACGAATTTTCTGAATGGCGCGGTTCAGGAGATTCATAGCTGTTCGTGGATTGATCGTGCCATCCTCAGGGATCAAGCTGACCTTTAGAATGGCATCCCAAGCACCTGCTTGCACCACAATTTCCGCAGCGTGCTTTTTCCAGTAGTTGTGGAGCAGAGTGCGCGCCTCGTTTTCGCCCATCCCCGGGACATTTATGATATTGAATCGGTTGAGAAACTCGGGCTCTGCCTCAAGTTGTTTGAACTCGCGGTCTGTGGTCGCACCGATGAGATGAAGGTCGTTTCTAGCCAGAATAGGCTTTAGCGATTGAATCGCAGGCGAGTTGTTTTTTGGGTCACATAGGGAGTGAATCTCGTCGACGAAGAAGAGATATTTATCTGCGTGTCCTGCAATGCGATTGATTAAATCTTGGCACTGAGAAGTTGTACCTCTCCGCAGATCATCAGGGTCGAGTTGAAAGATCTTTTTCCCCTTTAAGGGGTCTCCTTTTTTTGCCGTTGCAATGCGCTGTGCAAATGCTTCCACGAGAGTCGATTTTCCCACACCCGAGCGGCCTACAAGAAGAACATGGCGCATCGTTTCTCCGGGTCCGCTGCAACTCGACTCCAAATGGTCCGTAAGGCCCCTTCTGTCGAGGATCGATTCGTACATCCCCTGTAGCGCCTTCGTGGTAAGATTGGGGTTGTTTCCAATTCTACTGGGGCAAAGTCGAAAGTAGCGGTAGTACACGTATAGAGTGAGTCCGCTTACAAGAAGAATCGCGGCGCTCCCAATAGCGGAGAGCGAGCGGTTATTTGTTGCAGCCAAGATTCCTGTGAATAGAGTGAGGGGAAGAGAGAGCCATTCGTAATAGAGGTAGAGTTTGGATCGCGCGCGCCAGCCAGGTTCCACCTCCTCTGACCAGTCCGGTAGATTAATCGCCATTACCACGGTCTCTAGAATTTGACGAAAGAAGGGAAGGATCTGATTCCAGAGACGAGCGACTTCCTCTTTTGCTTGTTTGGAGAGAGCGCTGTCCGGTGGACATGGGAAGTGACGGAGTATGCTGCTGACTTGCTTCTCAATATTCCTCAAATCAAGTTGCATCATCTCGGAGAGGCTGCTTAGTTGGCCCAAAGGGACGAGAGCAATCACCTTTTCGATGAGGTCCGAGTTGTGGGTTGTAACCCCCTGCTCCACGAGTCGTCGTAGAAGTTGATCAAGACGCTCCGGGGTTTGCTTCCGGAAAAGGTTGGTGATTGCGTGTGCGAGTGGACAATGATCACATTTGGTTTGCAAAACGAGCGAGCAGAGCAATGGGAAGTGAGGAGATTCTGGGTCCATTGATTCCACTTGCTTCACCAGGGTAACCTGCTGGTGCCACAAAGCACGCCATTTTTCCCAAGCAGCACCGATAACCATAGGAATTTGAGGAAATGCAGGGAAGTGCTTCTTAGATGACGGCAGTCTTTGAGGCTGCGCAGTTGCGATGTTTCTCATTGGAAGCGAGGTCACTAGAGAAGTCATGGTCCACCTTGCAGTCGTTGATAAAATTACCCGGATATCAAAGTTTTTTTTAAAAAGAAAGAGTAGAGATGGTATCAGTCAGATACAAAAGTTTTGAGGAGCCCGATGAGAAATCCGCTAGTCAAGCTGCTATTTATCCTTACAATCCTTGGACTTCTGAGCGTCTACTTCCTATGGGAGCGCCGCACAGGCGTAGTCGAGGAATTGGCGACAAAGCAGTTGGGGGTCGAAGTTACGATTGATGATATCCAGCTAGGTTTTACGGGTGCTACCGTGTGGGACCTCAATATAGCTGCGCATCCCGATTCTTCGTTGGAGCACTCTTTTTCCTCGGAAAAAATCGCGATTATAGCGAGTCCAACGGGTCTGCTTTGGAGCGAGATGGTAGAAATAGACGACATCGTTATTGAATCCGCTAGCCTTGGTGTGGAGCTTTTTGACCGAAGGGGAAAGGATAACAACTGGACACGCATGGCGAACTACGGACCTCCCCCAGCTGCTGATGCAAAGAAGGTAATTGTCCGACACCTCATCATTTACAACATGGAAGTGACTGTGGTCGGCAAGGGCGTCGGAGAAAAACCTATCGTGACGAAACTAGAAAAACCCCTGGAAATGCACGACGTTGGGGGCGGAAAGCCTCTTGCTACAAGTGAAATCACGCGGCTGATTATGAGGGAGATGATGAAGCGAATGACGGCAATTCAGATCCTAGGTGGAGTCACTGAAGGAATCATTAAGACTCCAATCAAAATCATAGAAGGCATCCTTCCTGGCTCCAAAGAGGGTAGTGGGGGCGGCGGATTTCTTAAGGACTTATTGGACAAATAGTTTGAATAAAGCGAACTAATGTCTGGTGAAACGGCTGCGGCACGTCGAGGTAACAAGGGTGCCGCGCCTTTGGAAAGATCACAGTTTGTGCGTTCCCCATGACCTCACAGAGTCGAGTAGCCATGGCTGATGGGATGACCTGATCCGCTCCGCCCCAAACAACAAGCGTTGGCACGGGGCAGTCCTGGAGGCCAAGAGCGTATTGCTCAATTCCAGAGGGTGCTATTGGAACAAAACCTTTTACTTTGTCCGGATTCTTCGCCACAAAGGGTAGGGTGAACTGTCCGCTCATAGAGGGAGAAATGATGATCGGGCAGGGAAGATTAAGTTCTTCCAAGAGAAGAGCCAGAAATTTGTCGGGTGGGGTCTCATCGGCAGGTGATTTGCCAAAACCGGGCAGGTCAACGGCAATGGCGCGGTATCCCTGCTGCGCAAGGAGGTCCAGTGTTCCCAACTGTGCCCAGGTATCAGACGTAAACTTTTGGCCATGCAGCAGTAGTACGCTTTGTGCGCCTTCGGTCCCTACCTCTCGTTTGTGAATCTTCATACTATCCTCCAAGGTTCCTCCCCATATAACAGGTCGGGTCAAGAAATGGATAGATCTTGTTGAAAAATCACCTCTTCCCTAGAATATTGCCATAGATCCGGATTAGCTCAGTTGGTAGAGCAGTGGACTGTTAATCCATTTGTCGAAGGTTCGAGTCCTTCATCCGGAGCATTAAGTCACAAACAGTTACGACGTAAGTCGTAGCTGTTTTTTTGTTTCATGGTGCACTCATGGTGCACCTCGTCACAACAGGTAGCAAAAGGCTTGCGTCGTTTTGCTCGATTTATCCCCTCGGTTGTTTGGATTTGGTGAATATTCGCACAGGCTAAAAAGTGTGCAATATTCTTTGAATGCACCGCGAGTGCACCATGGGTGCGCGGCGGGCATGGCTCTGGGGAGAATCCCCTGGGACAAAAGGCCACAAAAAGGATTTCCTTATGTGATTAGCAATCCATCGTTGTAGTTTTATTTGCTTAAACCAAACGAAATAAACAAAGGATTGTATCATGGCATATATTCAAGAGCGCAAGAGGAACGACGGTAAGACGAGCTACCGAGTGCAGGTCCGCTTAAAGGGATTTCCTAAAGAGACTGCCACGTTCGAGCGGAAAACTGATGCTAAACGGTGGAGTCAGCAGATCGAAGCAGCAATGCGTGAGGGGCGCTACTTCAAGACATCTGAGGCCAAAAAGCACACCGTGGCGGATATGGTCGACCGCTACATCGAAAACGTTATTCCCACGAAGCCCCGAAATGCAAAGGCTTGTACTGCACAGTTAAAATGGTGGAAGCTGCAAATAGGCCATTGCCTTTTGTCCGATGTGACTCCTTCCCTAATTGCGGAGCAGCGGGACAAACTGCTCAAGGGAGCCACATTGCGTGGAAAGCTCCGTTCCCCGTCCACAGTGGTTCGCTACCTCGCAGCTCTATCCCATGCGTTCACTGTGGCCTTGAAGGAGTGGGGGTGGGTTGACGACTCTCCCATGCGCAAGGTCACCAAGCCCAAGGAGCCGCGCGGACGTGTACGCTTCTTGAGTGACGACGAGCGGGCAGCTCTTCTTTTAGCCTGTCGGGAAAGCAGCAATCCCTTCCTATATCCCGTCGTTGTCCTCGCGCTGTCGACAGGCATGAGGCAAGGCGAAATCATGAACCTTCGCTGGGAGGACGTGGACCTGTTCAAAGGGCGCATTATTCTCCACGAGACGAAGAACGGTGACCGACGAGCAGTCCCTCTGTGTGGTCATGCTCTCGAGCTACTGCAGCAATTTGAACGAAGGGTCGCTGCGGATATAGGGCTCCTATTTCCAGGAAATAACCCGAATAAACCAATGGACCTACGTTTCCCATGGGAGCAGGTTCTCAAAAAGTCAGGCGTTAAGGACTACCGATTTCATGACAATCGTCATTCCTGCGCGAGCTACCTCCTGGCTCAGAAGGCAACTCTCGCGGAAATAGCGGAAGTGCTCGGCCACAAGACCCTACAGATGGTGAAGAGGTATGCGCACCTCTCGGAGGCGCATGCGGCGGGTATTGTTGGGCAGATGAATCAGGCGATATTTGAGGTTAGCGGTTAGAGCTACTCATGCTGTATGCGCAGGAAGGTTGTTTCCGCTTCATAGGATTAAATAGGCCATTTGAAGTTGGCAAGAGAGTCGGTGAAGTAGATTCTGTTGCGACCAGATCCGTTAGAAAATAGGAGGTCGTGAGGGGTGGAAACTTCTTGGATTTTGGAGGCTCCGGGATGAAGCCATTTTTGCCACCCAGCAATCTTGTCGGAACGTGGGTTAGCGCTGTACTCTCCTTGGACGATTAGAACCTCGGGAGCAGACTCCAGTGAGAGGCGAGCTCGGATGACCTCGTTTAGGTATTCGTCTCCGCCTCCATAGCCAAACACGATGAGCTTTTCGCAGTCCCCTATGCTAGACCTGAAGGCCATATGGTATTCGTCGAGAAGGTCATGAAATTTTACGCTTCGTAGCTTTTCCTTCTGATTGGTTAGGACTATTACCAGCCTTTCTGCTTCCTTTTGAGATGGCGGAAACCAGGTGTTCTCCTCCTTGCGGAAGGTTCCGCTGCGGCCTTCTTCGACAAAAAGATAGCTACCATGGAGGTGTAGGTATCGGGATTTTCTTTTATCCAGAACCCGTTGGCATATTTTATCCTTTGTAATTATTTTCTTTTCGTCGGCGTAGAAGCCGTCCGAGTAATGTTTTCGGAACCAATCCTCGTTTGAGCAGAAGAGCTTTCTGTATAGGCTTGTCTCATAGTTCAGGGTTGCGACATCAATGCGTAGGTGTTCGTCCTCGTCCTGGTGGGATTTGAGAAAGGCCAAGAAGTCTTCGGCGTGTCTAGAGAACAGGGGCTCTCTCTGTAGCTCTTCAGAGGCATCGTGAATTTGCTTCAGTAGTTGATATCGAAATTGAGAAAGTCTGTAGGTGTCGGGACGTCGTATCGCCTTCGGAGCTTGCTGATCAGAGACCTCTTCTGTAAGGCCGAGACGAACCTTTCTCGCCAATGAATCCTGGGTCTCACTTAGAATCTCAAGTGTACCTAACGCATCTTCTATGGAGAGTTGGCCCGGGCCCTGCGTGCTGAGGAATTCCATCGCTGCAGAAAGCTCCTCGAATTCACTCGCTTGTCCAAGGTTATTGATTATCGATGTCAAATTAAAACGGTCGTTATACTGGTCAAATGCGCGACATAGTCCGTTGCCGACGAGAACGGTCCAGCGACGCTTGCCTTCGCGTTTCGGCTTATTCAGAGCTCTTTTGGGGAGAACAAAGGTCCCTTCGATTTCCTCAGGGAGTTCTTTGATGTGGAATTTTTCCAAATTTCTTCGAATATGTGGTTGAAATATCCATCTAATGTCATCCGGCTCCATAGCTATGCTCAGTCTCCAACTTGTTGGTGCGAGAATAGCAGCAAGATGCATGCCAATAACCAGCCCCCTACCTCGCAGGAAAGCCCTGTGATGGAGTTCTGTCTATTGCCGTGAGCTGTGGAGTATGCTACACTGGGTCGCTTTTTGGACGCCTATAAGAGAATTCTAATGCCCTCTTAGGTGGAAGGACAAAAGGGACAAAAGCCACGGAGGGAAATGACACGCCATAGTACGGATGACCTTCTCAGTTTTCTAGAAAACCATCGACCCGTCTGCTATCCAAAGACAGAGATGGACCTCCTCCCGTCATATGATATCTATGGCCTTGCGCCCTGGTGGACGATGACTCAGGCTGTTTGTCTTTTGTGTGGGGTTGCTACTATCGACAGCGAGACTCTTAGGGTTCTTCGGGGTTTAAATAACAGGCCTTTGGAGCGTACGATACGAACGCTTCTGGGTGACCATTATAGTAGAAAATTAGGGCCAAACCATTACACGCAATTCAGTGACTACGTGGCTCGGGAGTTTCCTTTGCCCCTACGTCACACATTCCGGCTTGCTCACGTCTTCGAGCGGC
>JBFIDQ010000072.1:0-11275 GCA_041603795.1 Chlamydiales bacterium | reverse complement strand
TGCTCGTCGCTCTCCCCTTCAGCCGCCCAGTCTCCGGGCCCCTGCTTTTTTTGAAACTATGCTAGCGATTCAAATCAGGTCAATTTGTCGCACTTCGCTGTTGAAAGGGCGGGGGAAAATATATCTTTCCCCCGAAATCACAAAAGCGATGCGCCTAGCAAAGAATAGTAAGGATCAGAGGACCGTAGCTGTATTCGCGATTTCTCCAGCACTGGAGAAGTTCGCTGGTGGCCAAATGGTAAATTCCCAGGTGTTAGAAAAATTACTAAGTCACGAGGAGGTACATGCCTCTAATATGAGAGAGGCCCTGTTTGCCGAGGCCGACGCTCAAAACTTGAAAGCTGTGCGCAAGTTGCAAAGCAATATTCTCTGGAAAGCGTTAAAGGAAAAGGGTCTGGAACGTCGCCGAATTCGACCTATCATAGACGCCTTCGAAGTTGCTATGGGTCAACGAGGGCGTAGAGACATGTCGCTCGAGTCGATTCAAACTGTTATGGCCGATATTGGCTATAGCGATTCTCTAAAGAGCGAAATAGAGGCACTACAGGCTGCAGATGATCTGAACTGCAAAAATCTTGAAAAGGCATTTCGCTACCTTACCGAGCTTGCAGACCTCAACGGCTAATGGTGGTAGACTCATCCCTTTTTCAGGAGAAAGCGCTCGTGGGTGTGTTGGATGGAAGTGACGGCTTTCTCCTCGCTGTCCCATCCGAGAATTTCCACACGGCCATGCTTTTTGTAGTGGGAGAACCAAGTTTGCAGGATCTTCGTGACTTCTGGAAACTCCTCGTTGAGCTGCGCCAAGCTCGTAATGTGACCCATTCTTGAGTTGTTTGGATCTACGGCAAGGACCTTATCATCGATCTGTCCCCAGTCCATCATTCGCATGACTCCTATCACTCGAACAGTAACCGTTTTTCCACGGGAAATGGGTTCACCTAGGACCATAACATCCAGAGGATCTCCATCGCCACCAAGTTCAGGGTCCTCATAAGTTTGTGGGAGGAGTCCGTAGTTAGCGAGGTAAGGAAACGAGCTTTGAATGACACGTCGCTTGCCGTCGCGTATTTCCCAATGCAGTTCTCCCGAGTCCGCATCGACCTCCCACTTTGCCCGTGTGCCCGCAGGAATTTCGATGATCGCTTGGACCAAAGCAAGGTCCTTTGTCTGCCAGAGGTCCACTTGATTCACCAAATGTGTCTGGCAGCCTACGGCAAAGAGTAGAATTAGCATACGAAACATAGCGGACCTCAATTTTTACCAAAGTTTAATTTGAAAAACGTAATAAAAGCAAACATGTCCTATAATTCGGCGCCAAAAACAACGGGGCAACTCCATGGACGACGCAACTTTGGAAACGCTGGCACAGCTTTCCTACATCAAGATCAATCAAGGAGAAAAGGAGTCCCTTAAGAACGACCTTTCCAAGATCCTTAGCTATGTCGAGCAGCTGAAGGAGGTCGATGTGGAGGGAGTACAGCCGTGCAATCACGTCATCCAGGGAATAATCAATGTGATGAGAGAAGATGAAATTGGCACGACGATGAGCCGCGAAGCGTTCTTGGACAATGCGCCTGATACGGTTGGAGATATGATCCGCGTGCCCCCCATTATCCGCGGAGGCGCGCGATGAAAACGGCTAGAGAAATACGCGACGGGGTTCATCGCGGCGAAGTACGTGCCGAGGAGGTAGTGCTCGAGACCCTTCAGGCGATTGATCGCCATAATGGACAAGTGGGAGCCTTTCTTGAGGTCCTTAGAGAACGCTCCCTGGAGAAAGCACGAAGCATCGATAAGCGACGCGCTGCTGGGAAATCTGTCGGCTGCCTGGCTGGGGTTCCGATTGCCCTAAAGGACAATATCCACATGGAGGGAATCGTGACAACCTGCGCATCAAAGTTCCTAACAAACTTTAAGGCGCCCTTCGACGCTACCGTAACGCGCCTCCTGGAAGCGGAAGATGCGATTCTTATCGGCAAAACAAACCTAGATGAATTCGCTATGGGTTCATCGACCCTTCATTCCGCTTTAGGAGAGACACGTAATCCATGGGACCTCAATCGGTCCGTTGGCGGCTCCTCTGGTGGGTCGGCTGCGGCCGTTGCCGCGCGGATGGTACCTATTGCTCTCGGATCCGACACCGGAGGGTCCATTCGGCAGCCTGCGAGTCTTTGCGGCATCGTTGGATTCAAACCCACCTACGGCCGTGTCTCCCGCTACGGACTCGTCGCCTTTGGCTCCTCTCTGGATCAAATCGGTCCCTTTGCAACGACCTTCGACGACGTCGCACTCACCATGGAGGTCATTGGACAGCACTGCGAACGCGACTCCACTAGCATCCCGACAGCAAGCGAGAAGTACTCGCTACCAACCAATCTCAAAGGGACAAAAATTGGCGTCCCCTGGGCCTTCCTTGAAGCGCTCCAAGGCGATAACAAAAGGTGCTTTCAAGGGGCTCTCGACCTCCTAAAGGAGCAAGGCGTTGAAGTTATCGAAGTCGACCTGAGTCTGCTCAAACAATCGATTGCCGTTTACTACATTCTAGCGACAGCAGAAGCGTCAACAAATCTTGCCCGCTTCGACGGAGTCCGTTACGGAAACCGCTCTAAAGAGGCGAAAAACCTTGATGAGGTCTACCGCCTATCCAAGGAAGAGGGATTTGGCCCAGAAGTCAAGCGCCGCATTCTTTTGGGCACGTACGTCCTCTCTTCCGGATTCCAGGACGCCTACTACCGCCATGCACAGAAGGTACGACAGCTCATCATCGAACAGTTTAGGGCGGCATTTGCCACGTGTGACGTGATCGCTTTGCCAACGACCGCGGGGGGCGCGTTTCTCTGTGACGAGAAAAAAGACCCCTTAGATGAGTACCTGGAAGATCTTTATACCATCGCTGCGAACCTTGCCGGTCTCCCAGCCAGCTCAGTGCCAAGTGGTTTTACCAAGGGAGGCCTTCCCTTAGGAATCCAGTTTTTGGGTCCGCAGCAATCCGATGTACGAGTGTGTCAGATGAGTTACGCCTACGAGCAACTTACCCAACACAGCAAAAAACAGCCCGCCATGTTAGGGGGTGTCGCATGAGCCATGATCAACCGGAATGGGAAGCAGTCATCGGACTCGAAATCCATCTCGAACTCAACACCAAATCGAAACTCTTTAGCAGCGCGCCCAATCGTTTCGGCGGAGAGCCCAACTCCAACATTAGCGAAATGTGCACAGGCATGCCAGGGGCTCTTCCCGTTCTGAATAGGGAAGCCGTCCATAAGGCCGTGCAGTTTGGCTGCGCCATCAACGCCGAGGTAGCTAAATTCTCTACCTTCGATCGCAAGTCCTATTTCTACCCTGACAGCCCCCGCAATTTTCAGATCACCCAATATGAGCAGCCTATCCTCATTGGTGGAACCATTATTGCTGAGGTCGACGGCCATGAGCGCTCCTTCGACGTGGAGCATGTGCACCTGGAAGACGATGCTGGGATGTTGAAGCACTTTTCGGGCTACGCCGGCATCGATTACAATCGAGCAGGCGTACCACTCATAGAGATCGTATCAGAACCGTGTATGCACACGGCCAAAGAAGCTTCAGCATATGCACGTGCGATAAAAACCATTGCGGAGTATTTGGACATATCTGATTGCAACATGGAGGAAGGTTCGCTCCGAATTGACTGCAACGTGTCGGTACGTCGAAAGGGAGAAACTGCCCTACGAGAACGCAGCGAAATAAAGAACATCAATTCATTCACCTTCATGGAGCTCGCTATTGAGAGCGAGATGAGTCGACAAATTCGTGAGTACAAGGAGAATCCCGGTGTAAAACTGATCCCGGCGACCTACCGGTGGGATGCGGAAAGAAAGGAAACGGTCATGATGCGGCGTAAGGAGAGCTCCGACGACTACCGCTACTTTCCTGAACCTGATCTGGTACCGATCGTACTCACCACAAGCTTCATTAATCAGGTGCGCGAGGCGCTCCCTGAACTGCCTTTGGAAAGAAAAAAGCGCTACAAAGAGGAGCTAGGGTTGACCGAACCGATGGCCCTTCAGATCTCAGCGGAAAAGGCGGTCGCTGACTACTTCGAGGAGGGACTCAGCGCCTGCACAAATGCGCGCGCACTCGCGAACTGGATCCTCGTCGAGTTTCCAGGGCGTCTCAAAGATTCAGCCGTTGAAATTGAGGAGAGCGGCATCAAAGTGGCTCACATTGGCAATCTTGTTACTATGATCGACGAGGGCACCATCACTGGCAAGATAGCTAAAAAAGTAGCCAACGATATGATTGCACAGCCCGGACGTGATCCAGCAGATATTGTCGCTTCAACTGCAGACTACCAGCCGCTCACCGACGGCAACGAGTTGGAAGGAATCATTGATGAAGTGATCGCGGCGAACCCGCAGAGTGTCGCCGACCTTCAAGGCGGCAAGAAACGTGCCCTTGGCTATCTTGTGGGACAGGTCATGCAAGCGACTCGCGGCAAGGCGAACCCGCAGGCGGTCAATGAAACCATATGTTTAAAAATTAAATTTACAGAATAACCAAGGCTGATTTTAAACACAAAATATAGTATACTTGCAGCTTTCTAATCGGAGCCCTACATGAGTAGCCTAGGAAGTATTGAGAAGCATCAGAGTGGGACGAGTTCTGGAGTTGCTTCACTATTTCCATTTTCATCTAGCGAAATCTCCCAATTTGCAAAAACAACATTTGCGACCATTGGTGCCCTGACGATGCTGCCTGGCGTCTACACCATCGGCTTTATCGGGTCGGTTCTAAAACCGAAAGCCCTTAAAGGGGTGTTCGATAAGATCTCTGACTACTTTCAAGGCGCCCAGGGGCAAGGTCAGACGGGTGCCTTAGTGCGCGCGGGCCTAGCCCCTCAGCACGCTGCCACGTGGATTTCCCTTTCGGTCGCTGCCGAATTTCCGGGCCACGTTCACCGACGCCCCCTCCCCCCAGAAAATTCTGAAGAAGGCAACGTCGCTAGACGCTCGCCAACAAAAAAAAGCATCAACGCTGCAAAAAAGGTCCTCTTATATACCTCCTCGGCTTGGCTTCTCTGGCGGCGACCAGGCTGTTTTTTTCCTGGATTTGTCTTGGCTGCACTCAACCCAAACTCGACAGGCCGCTCGAACGAAGCAACTCAGTTTTGGAAGAAGCTCAGCAAACTAGAGGTGGTGGGTGTGGCCTTTGGGGCGTACCGCGCCTCTCGCAGCACGGAAGCCATTGCCGCCTTTATCTGGGGACACTATCTAGCTTGCTACTTCACCTCATCTCCCAGTCAACACCGCCTTTGGACCAAAGCCGACCTTATCGACCCCTGCCTCGTTAAGAAAAGAACGACTCACCGTCTTGATTACCTCGACCTGGCATCACATCGACAATTGGCTGGCGTCCTTCCTGCAAAAATATGCGTCACCAACATATGGGAGGGAACAAAACTTCTTCTGAAATCCGTTGCACCGATACCATTTTTCCTTGCCCATCAGGGACCATTTACCTTTAGCTTTATCGCAACAGTCTTAGCGGATGGGGCCATACCGGACTATCAAAACCTACTAATGAACTCCTGGGCATGCCTTTCTAGGAACAAAAAAATTGGAGTGGCCCTGGGAGCTCTCTCACGATACAATCACTCCATGGGTCTAGGATCAATTGCGGCTGGAAATCGCTTTGCTCGTCAGCTTGGCAATAGGGACTGGGCGAAGCATCCCCCAAGGAGACTCGATCCAAGTAACCGCTTTGACTCCATCCTCAAACAGATGAAAGAGGCTGATAAAATTTTTCGCCAATGGGTCGTACCCTGGATTCCTACCGCATTAACGATTGCTTCTGTCTACGCCTTTTCAGAAAAAAAAGGGTCCTTTTTCATGGGTGTTGCCGCCTCAATTTTGATTCCCAAGGTCGTAGAAAATAGCTTTAGGCTCCTCCGCCGGAAGGCAGCAACGCTCTCGACCTTCGAAGGTCTTCTATTGTGCGGGGCTGCAGCAACTGTCAACAGACGCTATGCTCTTTCATATGGAGCAATGGCAGCCGGAGCCTACTTTACGGCGAAATTTGCGCCCCTTCCTAAGGTAACGCCATCCAACCTTCCGTTAGACGCTACCGCTAACGAGACTCCTGGGAGGCTGGAACCTCAAACTCTTTTAGAGCGAATTAAAGCGAGCGCCAAACGAATGCTGCTTCTAGCAAAGACTCGTCCGTTTCTGGACAACATCCGTTCCGTGGGCAATTGGCTATTGCACCAGGCCGCAAGTGTCTTCTTTTTCTGTGAACTCCCCGGTGTTTGGATGTCAGGAGCTTTTGCTGCCGTAGTTTTTCCCGATCAACTAAAAAGCGTAGCCACGGACATCCTGAGTCGCTGGAACGCACTAAGTGTCTACGGAAAGGTTGCGGTGGTGGCCGTCTTTGCCTTTGCACCTGACTGGGCCACAACCGTTGGCTCGTTCACATGGGGCATTTACCACGTAACGGAGCTTATTTAGTCCAAGTTGCTAGTTGCAAATTTGCCTGTGTATAGGGTATTCTTCTCTTTCCGTTAAGGAGGAAACGTGACGCTTGCTAATGCACTAACTTTACTTCGAATTATTGTTAGTCCTATTTTTCTGCTCGTCTATCTGAAGTATGAGAGTTTGGGCATTAGCTACGTGATGCTCCCTTATATTTTGCTGTTTTTTCTCTCTATTTCGGAGCTTTCGGATATTTTTGATGGAGTCGTAGCCCGCCGCATGGGGCAGGTAACGGACCTAGGAAAAATTCTTGATCCTATGGCCGATTCAATCTACAGGACCTCTATTTATCTCACGTTTACTCAGGGAGTTGTCCAACTTCCGATGCTTCTTGTGTTCGTATTTTTGTATCGCGACTCCGTCATCGGAACGTTGCGCACGGTTTGCGCCCTTAGAGGCTTCGCCCTTGCGGCGCGCCCATCTGGGAAGCGCAAGGCTATTTTGCAGGCATTGGCAGCCTACGCCGTGCTTTTGGCGATGATTCCCCACTCTCTCGGCTCAATCACGCAAGAAACCCTGCGATCCATTAGCATCGGCGCCATAGGCAGCGCGGCGCTCTATTCGGTCTACTCGGGAATGGAGTATCTCTACGCACACAGAGACTTCGTAGCTAAAATATTTCACACTCCAAAGATTCTGCCACATGAGTCAGCAAACTCCATTTGATGTTCTCTCTCTAGGCTCACCTTGTGTGGACCGCCTCATTCGTGTTTCGCACGAGTTTGTGAAGAAGATTCCTGGAAAGAAGGGGGGAGCAATGGCGGTTGACTACTCGACCCTTCTCGCCCTTATTGAAGATGCCGGTGAAAAAGAGGAATTGATTCCAGGGGGCGCTGCATCCAACACAACAAGAGCACTCGCGCATTTCGGGCATAGCTGTGGGATTTCGGGCGTTCTTAGCGATGACGAACTTGGACGTTTCTTTTTACAAAGTCTGGAGGGCCTGCCCATCACTCCCCTCTACCAAGCCACGGCGACCCCAACGAATCAGATTTTGTGTCTAGTCACTCCCGATGGCGACCGCACACAGCGCCCGTGCGTAGCAGTCGACGGCGACTTGACTCCGGACCATCTCCAAAGCGAGCATTTTACAGGACGGCGCCTCTGCATCTTCGAGGGGTTTAGTCTACGCATGAGTGGGCTAATAGAGGCAAGTTTCCGCCTCGCCCGGAAACACAAGAGTCCTGTCGCTTTTGGTCTTGCCTCCTTCGAGATTGTTCATGAGTTCAGACTAGATATCATGGAGCTCCTGCCGCAATACGTAGATCTCCTATTTGCTAACCACGACGAGGCAAAAGAGCTGACTGGCCTAGAGCCTAAAATGGCAGCCATTGCCCTCTCCAAGTTGGTCGAAGTTGCTATTGTCACTCATGGGGACAAAGGGTGCTGGATTGCCAAAGAGAGCAGGGCCATTCACGTCCCGACTCGACCTCTTACCCCTATTGACGTAACGGGGGCGGGTGACGCATTTATGGCAGGGTTCCTTCACGGGTACCTCAACAGCTCCCCTCTCAGCGTCTGCGGAGAAATCGGATGTATCGTTGGCGGAGCCGCCACCCAAGTGACGGGTCCGTCACTAACAGCTACTCAATGGGAGAATGTTTGTTCGGAAGTTCAACCTCTCCTCTAAGAAGAAAGATCCCCACCAGGTTGAAGCATAGCAAGAGAGCCAAAGCGAGCGACATAATCATTAATGCATGAGTCGTATCGACAAATGAAATGGCGATAAAGGCAAATGCCGCATAGAAAAGATAACCTTTTCTACCCCACTTAGGGAATAGAAATTCCGCTGCCTTAGCGCCGACCACGAGGTAAGCAATCATCGTACTAAAACCTAGAAGAAAGATCAGCAAAGGCATAAATAGCCACATTCCAAGAAAGTGGCGCTCAAGGACCGTTTGCACCAGCAATGAAGCGTCGATTGGCTCCTTCCAGACCCCTGTCACCACCACCAAAAGAATGCTCAACGTACAAATAAGAAAGGTATCGATGTAGATCCCCACTATACCCAAGGCTGCCTGCTTTTTTGGATTCGTCGTACTCGTTTCACTATGAATGACCGAAGCATACCCCACTCCAATATCCCCGGTATAGCAGGCGCGACGCACCCCCTCGGACGCTGTCGTAAGAACGCCTGCTCCGGCAAAAGCGCCGACGGCGGCATGACCGTTAAAAGCGGAAGAAAAGATTGTTACGAGTGCTCCGGGAATTTCCGCCGCGTTGAGAAAAAGAACCCATAAGCTCATCCCCCCAAAGAGGACGAGAAAGAATGGGATGATCGCCGTGCAAATGGTCCCTACACGCTGCACTCCCCCAGCAGCACTCAAAAGAACTAAAGGCAAAAGAATGCCAGCCACTAGGAAGCGATCGACTCCCATATTGGCAGAGATACTATCTGTGATGACCCGAAACATGTAGACCTCGACACCATAGACACAAAGGAGACCACAAACAATCGTGGGAACGACACTTCCACCAAAGGCATTTTTCAGGAAGTACATAGGTCCACCACGATAGCCCCCCTCAGGGTGGCGCTCGCGGTAGCGCATGCCGAGATAGATCTCTGAGTACTTAATGAGCATTCCCAAAAACCCAGCCACCCAAAGCCAGACGAGCGCCCCGGGACCCCCAAGCTGCACCGCCGTACAAACAGCCACAATATTTCCGATCCCGATACAACCACCGATACTAGCAAAAAATGTCTTGAGCGGATGAACTCCTTCCCCCTCGACATGTCCCATGAAGCTGCTGAAGACGGCAAAAATGGATCGAATGCGAAGAATCTGAAAAAAGCGTCCTTTTATGGAGAAGTAGAGGCCCAAGATGAGAATCATTGGCACCCCAATGTAGGTCCAGATTCCATTCTCTAATAGGTCTAGGACCTCAAGCATTTGTCGCCTCGTCGTAATTAGGGCTACAGTATAAAGGATTCTTAGACTCCCCAGCAAGATCATTCTTTTGTAGAAAAAGCTCGGACCAATGGTAGTGATCCAAAAGCCCCTTCGGATCACGCCCGGTAAGAAGGAAGGCTAGGTAGAGCGCTTCTACTGACGCCAGACCTCTGTCCGGCTCAGTGCAGTCAGCTTGCCGACGAGGGTAGGCAGTCATGTAATCCTGTGGCAAGCTTCGTTGCTCAATGGAGACGGGCACCTGCGCCGCCATCTTCTGCGCATAGCGCCAGGTGCCGTCGATAAGAAAAATGGGACGACCCGCGTCCGCTAGCGAGAGCGGCGGACCGTCCATGCTCAGCATCACCGCCTGATTGAGGGGCCCTGGGATTTGGTTTGGATAGGTGAAGAAGGCTAGATCGGCGCGGGATTCGAGTCCGCGTAGCGAGCACTTTTTCAAATTTTCCTTACGATGACGCCAAATGATTGCTGACGGCTGATCAGAGAGTTGCATGATTGCTTACTTCTTCTTATAGTAGCTATATATGGAGCTAAGATTTTACTCCGTTACCCAATCGATGCCAAGGAAAAACGTAATGATTCAACGCTTGCTTCTTCTCCTAACAGCACTTCCAATGCTTTTACTGGCTAATGCCAATAATAATCGTGGCTTTCCTGCGGAAACTGCGAAAAACGGCATTACCTGGCTAACAGATTTTGAGACCGCTAAGAAGTGTGTCGCAAAGAAAGGTAAATCCTTATTTGTTCTCTTTACCGGATCTGATTGGTGTGGTTGGTGCAAAAAATTGGAAAAGGAGGTCCTCAACTCCAAAGAATTTTCACAAAAAGTCGGCGATCAATTTGTGTTTGTCAAACTTGACTACCCTATGAGGCTTCCGCAGACGGTTGACGTCCAGATCCAAAACGGAAAGCTAAAAACTCTTTATGGAGTGGAGAGCTTTCCCAGAGTTCTCGTATTTGACAGCCAGATGCGTAAGATTGCGGAGACCGGTTACACCCCTGGTGGAGGTGCAGAATATGCCGAGCGCCTTTTAGAGCTCACCGATGAGCATTTTCTTCTTAATGAAAGAATGGCGAAAGTCAATGCCTCGACACCCGATGAGGAGCTCAAGGAGCTGTTTGAGATGTCGCGACGCCTTGGTGAACCAGATTACCAGGCGAAGGTGCTGGAGCTTGGCGTCGAGAAAAATCTCTCTTATTTCCTTTTGGAGCACTATCAGGAGCGTCAACAGGCGGGGGCGACGGACATTGAGCTAGCGGATTTGCGCCAGCGCCTTCAGGCGAATGCCGATGGGGAGACGCACTACCGCCTGGCCATCATGGATTACGTAAAGCGTTCTGTCCAAAAGGACAGTAAGAAGGAGGTCGATCAAATTGCGGCTCCCCTCATCAACTACCTCGACAGGCACGCTGAAGGCGACACCGACCACGCGTGGCGCGTCCAGTTGCAGGTCTCCACCCTCTACCGTAATGCCGGCAATGCAGTCAAAGCGGCCACATTCCTACGCCAAGCTCTTAAGACCGCCCCGGACACACATAAGGCGGAGGTAAAAGCCGCCTTGGATGGAGTTCGCTAGTGTCCCGTAGTTAAACGATCGGAAAGGGGACATCGTTCATAGTTTCGGCATTAGTGGTGCTCACCTGGTCGCCTGAAAGGGACCTTTCAAGATTGTCGCATATTTTTTTAAACGCAAAGGCGCGGAGTCCGCAAAGGAACGCAAAGAGATTCCCTTTGCCCGGTTTGTTGTAGGCAAAAGGAATTCCTCTGCGTTCCTTCGCGGACTTCGCGCCCATACTTTTACCCACAAGTTTTTGTGACGGAAATATGCGGTTTGTGCAGTGCGTGCTTTTTTGCTGCGG
>JBFIDQ010000071.1:0-11301 GCA_041603795.1 Chlamydiales bacterium | reverse complement strand
GCCGCAGGAGCCGAGGCCTTAAAAACTCCAAACACAAAAACTCCAAGCCCATCAGAAAAATCGTGCCATCTAACCTGTTGCGTAATAGAGTCGCATGAGGGACACGTGATCACAAGCTTATAGTCACCTTCTCCTCTGTTTTTAATGACCTTAATTGTGAACTCCAACTCCCCTCTGCGCACTACACGGCCGTTATAGGCTTCAAGAGCACGAAAAGCATTGATATGGCTCTTTTTCTTCGACGCACGAGCAAGCGCAAAGAGGGAAGTGTATCGAACCCCCTCAAAAGTATAATCGAGAGTATCCGAGGTGATAGCCTGAATAACTTCCTCACCGTCAGTATTGATCGAAACAATATTGAAGTCGCCAGGCCGTGTGGTCGATAGACCCACCCTATCAGGTCGAATGACCCGTCGCGCCGTGGAATACAGTGCCTTATCGATCAATTCTTTCCAGCTTGTACCACTCTCCAGCCCTGATGCCCCACGATAAGAAAGGGTCAGCCGACGGCTCTCAGTGTCAAATCTGACTACGAATTTTCTTTCAATCCCTTCCAGCCCTTTTACAATTAGGCTCAGGTATCTCGAAGGGTCACGATGTCGATAGAGAACCCAAGTGAATGCGGAATCGCCCTCCCCAGAATCAACTTTTTTTTGCAGAGCTAACCCAGCGCTGAGATGGTTGGGATAAATGGCTAACCCTCTAAGAGTATCATCAAGACAAATCGGATATTTCTCTTTTATCCTCACTAACGCTTCCGCCCCAATTTCTGCTAGCGATCCAGCCTGAAACGACCCCATACGATACCCCCATGGAGTCAGACTCACCTCAAACTCCTCCTGCGCTCCCCATGGATGACGAGCAGCTGCTACTGTGAACTGGTGA
The DNA here is from genome assembly GCA_041603795.1 of Chlamydiales bacterium. Taxonomy (GTDB): domain Bacteria; phylum Chlamydiota; class Chlamydiia; order Chlamydiales; family JBFIDQ01; genus JBFIDQ01. Next base: position 10,416 of record JBFIDQ010000071.1, on the reverse strand, counting down.
GGTGGAGAGGCATGTCGCCGAAAGGCAATAGGTCCACTACACCTGTTGTCTCGATCGTAGGTTTCATTTAGAGCTTCTCGAATGCGATTTCGAACATGCCATTCCGTGTGACTCCCAAATTTCACCCAGTGTAGGTCCGTGCCGTCCTCAGGTCGTGTCATGCCAGCAAATAGCGCTTGCGCCACCGTAGAGACAAAGCCTCCCCGCTCAAAAGAGCGCGCAGTACAGCGACGTTTATTGGCTGAAGACGAGGTTATCGGAGGCAGCTCACGAATATGGCCTGTTACCGAAGCTGCGCCCGGAGAAAATTGAATCGACATATTTGGCCCTTACTGAATTTGCCACAGGCAATATACCCAAGCACCCAAGATGTTGTCTATATGAACAAAAACGGTAACAGCTTTCCAAAGCAGGATTATTGTAAGACTTTTTCTAAAGGTGTGTGCTCTGAGCTCAACACCATGATGACATCCTGAAGCTGTGCAGTGTTTTTAGAGAGCATACGCAGGTAGTCCACATATTCATCGCGCTCCTCCTCCTCTTGCGGCGGCCGTTGTAGGCTAAGAAACACAATCTTGGCATCTTTAGAAAACAGCTTCATAAAACTAAAAAGCTCCCCGTCAGAGCCATTCTGAGAAACATAGATTTCGAATTCTAAGGGCAGGCGCAACTTTGTACTCAGCGCCTTGAACTGCATTTTTTTAGCGTCCTTCGCTCTTTCGTTAGGGATGATCGCTTTTATGCAGATTTTGTCCTTGTTGACGAGTGACTGCTTCTGCAGCATGTAAGAAAAAATCAGCATCAACTCAGAATTATCTTCATACTTATCGTCCCACCAGAGATGAATTTCACCATTTTTTCCTTTTACAGGCTCTGAGAACACAGCAGGTGTTTCCATTTTGCTGCTGCTCATTAGGACAACGTTGCAGCCCTGGGAATAAGCAGAGCGAACAACGTTGGCGTAATCCTGAGCCTCATTGCCATCTTTCAGCATTCCAAGCACTACCGTATTGGGGCGCAACGGACCCAACCCATAATACTTAATCATATGCTGCATATCGGCGTTTGCGTTTTGGCTTTCCCTGATATGAACAAAGCTTTGGATATTTTGCTCCTGAAAACGCTGCGCCATAATCTCAGCCAACTTATATCGTTTTTCACGGGAAAATTTCGATTCAGAAACAAAAGACGCGATGGTAATGAATCCCTTACTCTGGCTAATCGACTGAAATACCCTTAACATGGGCAGAGACTGCTCTTTTGTAGCCTTAGAAAAAACAAGAAAGTGCGGCCGCCATGATTTTGAGGCGCGTTGTGCGGTGGAGAGGTGATACATGGTGTACCGAGAAAGGTATAGAAAAATACCCTCGCGTATGTCCTCCCAGGATTTTTTTACCTTGTAGCGTCTTATGAACGCGTAAATTGCAATCACAACGCCTATAGAAACAAGAGCCGTTCCCGCATCAATCATTAACATGCAGAAAAGGCACAGGGCGGCGCCCCCAAGTGAGAGGCCCCAGTGTACTGGAAATGTTGGTCTCCAGCTTGGGTTTGCAATCAGGGTCTCTATGCCTGCGGAGAGGTTTAGCACTCCGTAGCAGACGAGGCAGATCATCGTCATCAGGGGTGCAATGAGGTTAATGCTTCCGAAGTAGATGGTGATGAACGCTATTAAAAAGGTTACCAATGTTGCCACGTGGGGCTCATCCGATTTGCCAAAGCCCTTTCCGAAAAAGCTTGGCAAAACTCCATCGTTTGACATCGCCTGAAGCGTCCTCGGAGCTCCCAGAAGTCCGCCCAAAGCGCTCGATAACGTAGCGCCCCATATTCCTAATACAATTAAAGATGGAACTCTCGCGACATCTTGCAAAATCAGCGCGTCGTTCACTAGTCGGTCTAACGGCACATGCTTCACCAAAAAGATCGCCACCGCAACGTACGTAAAATAGGAGACTATGGTCGCACTGATGGCCCCTCGTGGGAGGGAGCGGCTTGGATTCTTTAGGTCGCCCGAGAGCGAGACCACGGACTCAACACCTGTCATTGCAGGGAAAAATATAGCAAATAGGGCCCAAAAACCCAGGTGGTCGACGACTGCTGGAGAAAACGTATCTGGGTGCATCGGACGCGGGGCACCACCAGAAAACAGTGAGATAAAGGAGAGTATTAGGATTCCAAGTGTTAGAACCTGAACTTTAAGGGCACCCTTCACTGAGGTATAGGCAAGTACGGTCAGCACCAAAAGAGTGCACATCCCGATGTTCTGCATCGCAAGCGCTGGAAAAAGGTCGTGGAGTGATTCTGAAAAACCGACAATACAAAATGCTAAGGATAGAGTCTGTTTGAGATATAGGGGAATGCCGACCGCAGAGCCTATTTCGAGTCCGAGGGAGCGAGAAATGATGTAATAGACTCCCCCTTTTCCAACTTGAATGTTGGTAGAAATTGCAGCCATTGAAAGGGTTGAAATCAACGCAATCACAGTGGACATGGTAATAATAAATAGAGCTACGGGAAGACCCACCTTTCCCACGACCCAACCCAGTCTTAGAAAAATCACAACTCCAAAAAGCATCAGAAGGCAGGGAACGAAGACACCGACAAATGTCCCAAACTTTCCACTCTCGGCAGTTTCAGAATGCGTCACCGAAGCGACGGAGGGAGAGGATGGCTCCGTAGCTGCCTTCGGCGATAGAGGTAGATCCAAAGGTGTCGTCATGCTAATTTTTTAATTAAAGACAAAGGTTTGTAGGTTACACTTAGCGACATAAAGTGCTTGATTTCATCAAATTATCGCTGTTTATCTTGATTAAATTCAATAACTTTATCTTAGTCCCTTCTCAAACCCGAAAGGACTGACGATGGAAGTGACTACAGAAAGATTGGACCGCCTTGGAATTATTGCAGGCGTGATTGAGGACATTGGATTGGTCGAGTTAATTGATAAACGCCTTCCAAGCCGCGCTGCATCTCTGAGAGTAGATCGGTGCAGACCCACTTTCTTACTCCAGAGCCGTCCGTTTTTCTTGTTTTTTTTGATCATTTCTTTTGCTAAGCTTAGATGCAAACAGCGTATTGCATGTGGGAAGCCGGTCGTAACACCCCTTCATATCAAAGCCAGTGCTGTAAGCTGTTTGTGCAAGCATGGGGGGCGCTTTTCCTTGGTCCGAAGAGTTTGCCCTTCCCCTTGACCTGTAGTTTTACTGGCGTCTCATCAATGTACCCCACCCCAAACTTCTTAATCTCTTCGAGCATCAGATCGTAAAGAGGAGAAAGGGTGTTTCCAATGAGTCGGTGAGATCGAACGCCTAGACAGGCTCGAAAAGATCAGCTGAAAAATCAAAGTCTATGGCCGCGCGGGGTATAAATCCCGCCCCCTATTTATCTCTTAACCTTATTCTCGAAAAAGTGCTAAAATCTCGGCCTTCGCAGGCATTTTATTAGATAAATAGGAGAGAGAGTTGAAACGAGTCGGGTTCAAGAAATTCAAGATGATCATTATTTTTCTAGCCATTGCTGTTCATTTCCCCCTCCTAGCAGGAGGGAGCCAGGAAAGCACATATATAGTGTCTAACCTTTGGTCAGGCAAACTAAAGACTGGGCTTAGCATGGACTGGGGAAACACGGAGTGCACTGATATAACGGGCGGCTTCTCGGCTAAAAGAAGGACAAAAATTGACGACGTTCTAAAGGCTGAATATTTTTTTTCCGGGGATTTTAGGTACAAAAAGAAGAGTCAGATCATTTCCGAGAATAGAGGCTGGGGGCAAGCGGCTTACCGTCGTTACCTAAATGACCTTTGGTCACTGCAAATCACGGAGCGACTCGAGTACGACAAAATAAAATGCCTAGAGCTTGGAAGTCTCAGTCTATTTTCCATTGAGTACTGGATAACGAAAAATGAAAAGACTACCTTCCTCATTAATTCCGGCCTGGGATATCTATACAAAAAATTTACCGACAAGAAAGAATCGTCACCTACCGTCACCTTCGGCGGTGAATATACAAGAAAAATTAGAGAAGATATCCACATGGCTAATATTCTACAGGTTATCATTCCTCTTGATATGCTCAACAACTATTCTTGTAGGAATCAGCTCAAGATCCACTATGATTTTTCAGAAAATTGGGGGATGGAGGGGTCTCATAGATGGGAATACTTTAATTCGCCATCCGCTGGGAAAAAGCACTTAGATCAGACGTTGGACCTATCTGCCGTTTACAAATTTTAAACACGAAACACTTCTGGAGAACATAATATGCATAGCGAATTGGATATGGCTCATTTGGCACATGATCTTTGGGTGCAAGCCATAGAGCTGGGATTGAACCTATCACTTGGCATCCTGGTATTTTTGATCTTTCTTCTAGGCTCCACCTTCATTCCAAAGATGTTGTTGAAAATCTCAGGTAAAGTCGATGAGTCCAATCGCCACGTCTACCACATTCTGGGAAGAACGCTGAGGCTTGTCATCTTGATCATTGGGGCAGTAACCGGACTTGGCACAGCAGGGATCAACGTCAGCGCCTTGATCGCAAGTTTAGGACTTACCGGCTTTGCGCTGGGGTTTGCCCTAAAGGACAGCGTCTCAAATGTCCTCGCCGGATTTATGATCCTATTTTACAAACCGTTTAAAATTGGGGACGACGTAAATATTTCCGGTAAGGATGGCGTGGTGTTTTCCATCGATTTGCGTTACACGACGCTAAAAAGCACTGGCCAGCGGGTATTAGTGCCTAATTCAAGCATGCTATCGAGCGTCGTAATCATCCGAGAGAACGAGGATACCAAAAAGGCCGTCTGATCCAAATTGAAAATGAGTTGCGTTCCCTCCTTGCAACTCTTAAAGTGTGGAGTATGACTAACTTTTTCCAGAGTAGGCATCCGATGAACCCCGCTTTCAGGCGATTTATCTATTTATTCCTATTCACTTGTGGACTGCCGTGCATTTTAGCGGCGCAAAACTCCGAATTTACGCCACCAAACCCTTGGTCTCTAAAGGCAGGCTGGTGGAAGGATCTATCCAAAAGTTCCGATGAAGAACTTAGCCGTAAGATCTTCTTGTTTGTTCAATCTCTGCAACAGATTGAGCAGCAGGTTCCATACGAAAGCCAGGAGTTGGTGCGGATCGCCGTCGAACGAATCTCGCTCAACGTCTATCAGTTTTTAGAACTCCGAGCTACCAAAGGCTGGAAAATTGAAGCGGCACCCAAGATTCTTGAGCTCTACACGATTGAGGACCTCCTCCTTGCAGCTAAAGATGTGAAAAGTAGTGAGTCAAAGTTGCAGGAGATCACTGAGGAACTGAAGCGTCTCACCGCAACTTATGAACGCACAGTGAGGCAAATTGACGAACTATATGGGGTCTACGAGCGAACAGCTGAGCAGTCGCTACAACGTACTATGGCTGGTCTAAACCTAATGGCATCTGTGACCAATCGGGTGATCGTAGAAGAGCGGGTGCGCCTTAGCAAAGAACGGATTGCCGGGGTGCAGCAGAAAGTGGCCTGGTCTAAAGAGGTTCTCAATGCTGCCTCTGGCCGCCTCTCCTCTGCTTCCTTGGAGCAGGCCTCTCTTGAAGCAAAAATTGTTGAAGCCACTAAGCGAAAGGAGGCACTCGACTATGAGCTATTGCAGCTGGAAACAGAGCTAGCGTCAGGTCGAGCTAACAGTCAGTTTAACGTTCGACCCATCCTCGTGGTAGGAAAACGTATTCTGCTGGCACGCGCTCAAATTGAGATCAACGCTGCGCGGGCAAAAAACGGAATTGCGCTACTAATTGAGCAAGATCTTCCATCAAGTAGCACCATTGCTCTATTAGAAGCATCAAAGGAGTGGACGAGAGATCTGGATCGAATTGAAAAACAAATTATAGAATGGAATATACTTATTCGTCGCGAACAGGATGCAGCGGAAAGCTCCTTTCTACGCGATGAGGAATCCAATGGAAATACCAATGGAACCAAATACCAACTACTTGTCGGTCATCAACGCACCGTTCAAGAAACATTGGTTGACATCCGCAACTTAGATATCGAACTTTTTCAAGCTCGCCAGTTGGTAAAAATAGTGGCAAGCGAAGCTATTAAAGAACTTGATTGGTTTAGCGGATTCTGGAGACGCACATATGATACGGTTGAGAACTCATTAATCGGTGGCATTGACCTCCTCTCCCAGCCTCTTTTTCGAATCAACGAACGCCCGGTTAGCCTGCTCAAAATACTTAGTGCGACCGTTGTTTTCTTTTTCGCCTATGGGATCTCATTTTTTATACGACGTCTCTTGTCGGAAGTTGCCAGACGCAATGAGCACATTGCTGCAGCCTCCATCTACACCTTTAAACGCGTTGCTCATTACCTAATCCTGCTAGTCGGCCTTATTTGGGCCCTTAGCACTCTTGGTATCGACTTTTCCAACTTGCTCATCATAGCCGGCGCATTGAGTGTCGGTATCGGTTTTGGCCTCCAGGGGATCGTCAATAATTTTCTAGGCGGCCTTATCGTGCTCTTTGATCGAAAGTTGCGTATCGGAGATTTTATTGAATTGTCGGGCGGTGAAACGGGACACATAACGGAAGTTAATGTTCAGAACACCGTGATTCGCACCTTAACGGGGCATGATATTCTGGTGCCCAATTCTGATATCATCACGCGTCAGCTTATCAATTGGACCCTCCGTGATCAATATGCTCGTTTTCACCTCCCCTTCGGCGTTGCATACGGCACGGACAAGGAAAAGGTGCGGGATGTTGTCAGCAGGGCAGCGGCCTTAATTCCAGAAACGATAACTGGCCACAAGACAATATCTGACCCAAGTGTTTGGTTAGTTGGCTTTGGCGACAGCTCGCTAAACTTTGAGTTGGTGGTGTGGGTTGATTTTAAACGAAGCAAAAAACGCCAGTCTTCTCTAAGAGCTGCCTATTTTTGGGAGATCGAAACGGCTCTTGTGGAGAATGGACTAGAGATCCCGTTTCCACAGAGAGACCTACATCTCAAGTCTGGGAACTGGGTAGTGAAGGAAGATAAGGGTAAAAAATGAACAACGACAATGAATTTGGTGATGTCCTCCTGCTCGGCGAGGAGAGCTCTGAGACCTCCCCGACGTTGGATGAGTTTTGCATGTTTGGCCCTCCAAGCACCCCCTACTGGGTACATTTTTCTGCAGATCACCCAACCTTAAGCCTTTGGCTGAAGGAGAAAGCTGGGGTCGACAAGCTATTAGCTGACGCGATGCTCTCGCGAAAGGTACGGCCGCGGCTTGTCGCGCACAAGGCGTCGCTGCTGTTAATTCTTCGCGTTGCGGATACCCTTGAAGCCTCCGAGTATGAAGAGCTGCGCTCTCTAAGAATCTATGTTGAGCCGAATCGAATCATCACCACCAGCATCTATCCGCTTCCTGTGGTGAAGGAGTTAATGCGAGCATGGAAGGAAAAAGACGGCAAGGCGAGCAACGCCACCGACCTCTTCATGGAGCTTGTGAGACAGTCCGTAAGCGGACTGGAAACTATCCTTGAGGACCTCGAGGAGCAAACTGATGTTTTTGAGCAACAGGTTTTAGATGTCGGTGACGATCCGGGCGAAGGCGACCTTGCATCTCTGGCCCTTGATGCATTGCACCTTAGACGGTATTTAGCCCCGCAGCGAGATGTTTTGTTGAAGCTCCACGGGTGTGAAATCACTTGGCTTGTATCCTCCAAAAAGAAAAAGATCGGGGAAGTTTATGAGCGTGTATGTCGACAGCTAGATGAGGTAGAGGTTCTAAGAGATAGGGCAAAGATTATTCGCGATCAGATGGGAAGCCATGTTGCGGAACAGGTAAACCAGCGGCTCTACGTTTTTTCTGTAGTCGCAGTCGTCTTTGTGCCCCTCGGATTCCTCACAGGACTGCTAGGCGTTAACCTAGGGGGTATCCCCGGAGCAGAAAGTCCGATCGGATTCTCAATTTTCTGCACATTCCTCGTAGCCATCACTTCCATTTTGATTTTTACATTCAAACGATTGAAATGGCTTTAGGGGGCGAAATGCATACAGACCCTGCCATCCCTCTTCTCGTAGCTGCCATATTTTCTATTGTTTTCCTCGGTGTTGTGATGCGCTTTTTGCGTCAGCCTCACGTTGTTGTGTATCTCCTAGTGGGCATGGCCCTCGGCCCGCATTTTATGGGACTCATTGTTGAACAGGAGATTCTGACCCGCGTTGGCTCATTTGGAGTGATTCTTCTCCTCTTTTTTATCGGAATGGAGTCCTCTCCAAAGCGACTTGTAAAAAACTGGTTTGTATCGGTGTTTGGAACCCTATTGCAGGTGGCCGTGAGTCTTGGCGCCGTTGCATTGTTAGGTACACTACTTGACTGGAGCTTCTCTAGAATCCTATTCTTCGGATTCGTCATTAGTTTAAGCAGTACCGCTGTCGTTCTCAAGCTCCTAGAGGATTGGAAAGAGCTGGATACCAAAGTAGGCCAGGATGTACTCGGAATCCTACTTGTACAGGATTTGCTTATCGTTCCCATGTTGATCGTTTTAGAGATTATTGGAGGACAGGGACCTAGTACGCAGGTGTTAATGACACAAACAGTTGGGGGCATAGGAATTCTCCTGCTCGCCGTCTGGTTAGTTTCGAAAGAAGAGATTCGTTTGCCATGGGTGCATCACCTGGAACATGATCACGAGATGCAACTATTCTTAGCTCTTGGGATTTGCTTCGGCATGGCCATGCTCACAGGATCTCTAGCCCTGTCTGCCCCCCTTGGTGCATTTGTCGGAGGAATGATTGTCTCCTCGGCTCGCCAAACCCACTGGGTTTGTCAGAGCCTTTCCTCATTTCGAATGGTATTAATGGCGATATTTTTCGTATCAATTGGCATGTTGATCGATCTTAGTTTTGTCAGACAATATTTCCTCCAACTTACACTGCTGGTCACAGCAGCAACACTTACGAACACACTTATTAATGCTGGCATCCTGAGAGCTCTTGGAGCTCGCTGGAATGCAAGTTTGTACGGAGGTTCACTCCTCTCACAGATTGGAGAGTTTAGTTTTGTCATTGCAGCGGTGGGTTTGCAATCCGAAATCATCAACCAAGTGGGCTATCAACTCACGATCTCCGTAATTTCCCTAACATTGATGATTAGCCCCCTTTGGATTGGAGTGATCAAGCTCCTCACCAAGGTAGCCGACAAGGAGCTTTCACCACTGTGACACGGGGTTTAGAACAAAAATTGTAAAGGTGGTAACAGATGTCCGCGCGCCAGACTTTATATCGATTTTTCGAAGCTCCTGTTCCGAGGGGATCTCGGGTGCGATTGCTTCGTCTAAGCATCCAACTTCTTATTGTCCTGAATATTTTGGCCGTTGTGCTGGAGTCTATCGATGAGCTGCAACAAACGTACCAATGGCAGTTTCACCTCTTTGAATCCATCTCCGTTGCCTTTTTTACGATAGAATATCTGGTGCGCCTTTGGACATCGGCGGAGAGTTCTGTACCAGGGAGTCCCTGGAAAAAGCGTCTCCATTTCATAACATCTCCAATGCCCCTGATCGATTTGCTTGCCTTCCTTCCTTTTTACCTTACCTTCGTCACTATCGACCTTCGCTTTGTTCGAGCATTTAGGCTGTTCCGGTTATTTCGAATTGCTAAGATGGCACGGTACTGGGATTCACTGACGATGTTTGCCCGAGTTTTTAGGAGTAAGCGTGCCGAGCTTGGCTCCTCCTTTCTTGTTTTTCTTGTGTTTCTTACCGTGAATTCGGGATGTATTTATTTCGCCGAGAGAGGCGTGGCAGGCAGTCCGTTCTCTAGCATTCCTGCTGCTATGTGGTGGGGGGTCATTACTATGACCACTGTTGGATACGGCGATATGGTTCCTGTTACGGTAATCGGAAAACTTTTTGGTGCATTTACCGCCATTGTCGGGGTTGCACTTTTCGCGATTTTTGCCGGAGTAATGGTCTCTGGTTTTTCGGAAGAGCTAGCTCTACAACAAGCAAAGAAGCGTGCTAAAGACGATAGCGATCCCGCTGTCTAAGAGACTCAATCCCCATCAACATCGCTAAATTCACCATTCTCATCTTCATTCTCGTCTTCTTGATCGCCACGGGTAATCTCAACCTCGTCGTCCTCTAGATCCTTGAAGGGCTTTTTAGGAGCCTCTTCCTCTTCTTCCTCTCGTCTTTTACCCTTGCTCATCCGTCCATCCCTTTTGCTCCACTCCGCTTATAGTGCATGCAGTATCGTTTTACTTCCACCCTCTTCACCTACTCCCGGGCAATCTCCAGGGCGATTTTACCAGTCAAAACTTAATAGCAAAGACGCCTTGCTTTGGGCTGATGACTTCTGGCTGCGGGAGCAGTCGCGGCATTTAGCCTCGGGTGGAGCGCATGCGGAACCCGGGGTATAGGGGGTGTAAAATCTGCGCTG
>JBFIDQ010000070.1:0-11348 GCA_041603795.1 Chlamydiales bacterium | reverse complement strand
GCTGCGATGATACCGACAGCCTCACCTATGCTCACTTCGCGACCATTTGCGAGGTTTGTTCCGTAACATGATGCACAGATACCACGACGTGATTCGCATGTAAGAGCTGAGCGTATTCTGACCGAATCAAAGCCAGCATCATCAACAGCTGCTGCTTCCTTTAGTCCGAGACACTCACCAGCTTTAGCTAGCAACTTCGTGCTGTCACCCGGCTGGAAGATGTCATCACAGACCGTACGGCCGTAGATTCTATCCTTCAACGGAAGCAATTCCTCTTGTCCCTGCTTGATCGCAGAAACCTCAATTCCATTGAGAGTCCCACAGTCCTCGATCGTTACGATCACATCCTGAGCAACATCAACGAGGCGACGTGTCAAATATCCGGAGTCGGCTGTTTTTAGAGCCGTATCCGCAAGTCCCTTACGCGCACCGTGAGAGGAGATAAAGTACTCCAAGACCGAGAGGCCCTCACGGAAGTTCGACGTAATTGGCGACTCAATAATCTCACCTGAAGGCTTCGCCATCAGTCCACGAAGAGCTCCCAGCTGTTTTACCTGGGACTTATTACCCCGTGCACCCGAGTCCATCATGAGCCACAGCGGATTACACTGGTGGTTTTCATCCGGCCTTTTGATATTCTCAAAAAGGTCGTGCGAAATATCATCCGTAATCTCCGTCCAGATTGCGATCGTCTTAGACTTGCGCTCACCTTCCGTAATGATACCGTCAGCGTACTGCTTTCTGACCACTTGAACTCGCTGGTGGCCTTTCTCGATTTGCTCTGGCTTCCGCTCTGGAATCTGGATATCCTTCATACCGATCGACATCGCCGCGTTGGTCGCTTGTGTAAAGCCCATGCTCTTCAGATCATCGAGGAAACGTACCGTACGCTCCAGCCCTACCTTCTTATAGCACTCCAAGACGAGTTCTGAGACCCGCTTCTTCGGCAGACTGTAGTTCTGAAAGCCCAGTTCTTCCGGGACAATCGTGTTAAAAATAACACGTCCCGGAGTCGTTTCAATGATTCCCTGAGGGAGGCGTAGCTTAATGCGCTCGTGGATATGAAGGCCTAATCCCGAGTGGTCTCGCCGCTTACCGGGATCTACCAATTCAAACCAATTGTAGCTACCACCGCCACCAAGAGCGTGCAGAACCTCGTCTTCATCCGCGAATGTCTTTATCTTCCGCTCATATTGCGTAGGATCATAAAGCGGATCAAGCATCAGGTAATACAGACCTAGGGTCATATCCTGAGAGGGCACTGCCACCGGCTTACCTGAAGAAGGCTGGAAGATGTTGTCAGGCGCCATCATGAGAACCTTAGCTTCCAGCTGCGCCTCAACAGAGAGAGGCACGTGAACAGCCATCTGGTCACCATCGAAGTCGGCGTTGAACGCACCACAAACTAGTGGGTGAATTCGTATCGCCTTACCCTCGATAAGAATCGGCTCAAACGCTTGGATACCCAAGCGGTGAAGCGTTGGCGCACGGTTTAGCAGGACAGGGTGCCCCTTAATGATCTCTTCCAGAACGTCCCAAACTACGGGTTCCTGTCGCTGAATCATTTTCTTTGCCGAGCGGATCGTATAGACCAGGTTTAGGTCTTTTAGTCGCTTCACAATAAACGGCTCAAACAGTTCAAGTGCCATCACCTTAGGAAGACCACACTGATTGAACTTCAGTTCTGGTCCAACGATAATCACCGAACGACCAGAGTAGTCAACACGCTTACCGAGAAGGTTCTGACGGAAACGTCCCTGCTTACCCTTGAGCATCTCCGAGAGCGACTTAAGCGGACGATTTCCGGCGCCCATTACTGGGTGTCCATGTCGACCGTTGTCAAAGAGAGCGTCAACAGCCTCTTGGAGCATCCGCTTCTCGTTGCGGACAATCACTTCAGGAGTTTTCAGCTTTAGAATCGACTTAAGGCGATTATTTCTGTTGATCACACGGCGATAAAGGTCGTTTAGATCCGACGTTGCAAAGCGTCCCCCATCAAGAGGTACTAGTGGGCGCAGGTCCGGTGGAATCACCGGAACAGCCGACAAGACCATCCATTCAGGGCTATTGCCCGACGTCACAAAGCTCTCAACGATCTTCAATCGCTTTGCAAGCTTCATTCTCGCCTGCATCGACTTCGTCTTACGCAACTTTTCCTTGAGATCAAGAAGAAGTGCATCCAGGTCCTCAGTAGCCAGGAGGTCAGATATCGCCGATCCACCCATTTTGGCAGAGAATGCATCCTTGCCCCATTTTTCCTGGGCCTCACGGAATTCCACATCATTAAGCAGCTGTTTGCGCTCAAGATCCGTCATTCCCGGGTCGATGACTACATGCTCCTCGTAGTAAATGATCCGCTCCAGATCCGCGGTCGTCATTCCAAGCACGTTTCCGATTCGCGACGGCATCGTCTTGAAGAACCAGATGTGCACCACTGGAACAGCCAGCTGCACGTGAGCCATTCTTTCGCGACGCACTTTTGCGAGAGTTACCTCTACGCCACAGCGATCACAAACAATGCCCTTATGCTTAATTTTCTTGTACTTTCCGCACGCACATTCCCAGTCCTTTGTTGGACCGAAAATTTTCTCACAGAAAAGGCCACCCTTTTCCGGTTTGAAGGTACGGTAGTTAATGGTTTCTGGCTTTTTAATTTCGCCTCTCGACCACTCGTTCCGGATCACATCGTCAGAGGCGATCTGGATCATCAGCTTATCGAAACGCTCTTCCGAGTTATCTTGCTGTTCATAGGCCATGATTCTATTCCTCTAACTTTTACTGTTCCACAACGGTTTTAGGTTGTACATCGAGGCATAGCCCCTGCATTTCCTTTACAAGGACATTAAACGACTCGGGCGTGCCCGATCTCAGAAGGTTTTCACCCTTAACGATTGACTCATAGATACGAGTACGTCCCGCTACATCATCCGACTTCACAGTTAGAATTTCCTGTAGCAAGTGAGCTGCGCCGTAGGCTTCCAGAGCCCACACCTCCATCTCACCAAACCTCTGGCCACCCATTTGCGCCTTACCACCGAGTGGTTGCTGCGTAACTAGAGAGTAGGGTCCAACCGCACGGGCGTGAATCTTATCTGCCACCAAGTGACTCAGCTTAAGAATGTAGATGTAGCCAACAGCGACAGGGTTGTCAAAGCGCTCACCCGTTCTTCCATCATAAAGCCTTGCTTTACCCTGGCTATCGACGAGCTCATTGCCTTCCATCATCTCCCAAATCTTTTCCTCTGGGAAACCTTCAAACACAGGGCTCTTCACGTAGATACCCGCCCGCTTCGCCGCAAAGCCAAGGTGCGTCTCTAGTAGCTGACCCATGTTCATACGAGAAGGTACACCTAGAGGGTTGAGGATAATTTCCACTGCCTGACCGTTGGCCATGTATGGCATATCCGCTACAGGAACGATGTTTGAGACAACACCCTTGTTACCGTGGCGACCCGCCATCTTGTCACCTACTTGAAGCTTCCGCTTCGAAGCGACGTAGACTTTTACCTGACGGATGATACCCGGATCGAGGTCAGTGTCCCCTTTCCGCATATGCTCAACTTCCACCTTGTGCTGCTGCTCGACCTCTTCCACACCGCGCTCATAGTTGCGCAGAGTTTCCTTCATTGTCGAGAAGATATCGTTGTTCGGGGTGAGTAGATCTTCCGCTTTTTCCGCCTCGATTTTCTCGATAAGGTCTTGCGTGAAGACATCTCCCTCTTCGACCAACACCTCAGCAGAACGACGATGAACCACCGTTCCTGGAGCCTTATCATCAAGGAGAAGAGCCGCTAAGCGCTCATGGCGCTCCATGCGAAGTTCTGCCCGCTTCTCGCGGTAGACCTCTTGCATGTCTTTGAGGCGATCCGCCTCATCAACAAGTTCCTCATCCGACTTATTCAAGCGATCACGTCGACTAAACACCTTGACGTCCATGACCACCCCTTCGGTACCCGGAGGTACAGTAAGAGACGCGTCTTTCACGTCAGCAGCCTTCTCGCCAAAGATCGCTCGAAGGAGACGCTCTTCAGGTGCAAGCTCCGTCTCGCTCTTAGGAGTAATTTTACCCACTAAGATGTCGCCAGGTGAGACCTCTGCGCCTACACGAATGATGCCATCAGAACCGAGATTGCCGAGCATTTCTTCCGATACATTCGGAATATCGCAAGTAATTTCTTCCTTACCAAGTTTTGTGTCACGCGCAGTAAGTTCAAACTCCTCGATATAAATGGAGGTGTAGTAATCCTCCTCGAGAAGCTTCTGCGAGATGATGATCGCATCCTCATAGTTGTATCCGCACCATGGCATAAACGCCACGAGTACGTTCTTACCGAGAGCGACCTCACCGGCGTCCGTTGACGGACCATCCGCAATCACGTCACCTGCGCGAATTTGATCACCCGGCACCACGATAGGTTGCTGGTTGATGCAAGTACCCGCATTTGAGCGTTGGAACTTTTTCAGTTCATAAGTTTTTGCGGCCAGGCGGTTCGACTTCGGCTGGATCACGATTTTGCGTCCATCACTGTACTGAACTACCCCGTCTTCCTCCGCAAGGATAACCGCGCCTGAGTCACGTGCTGCACGCATCTCAAGACCTGTTCCTACGATTGGTGCCGAAGCCTTTAGCAACGGAACCGCTTGGCGTTGCATGTTTGAGCCCATCAGAGCCCGGTTTGCATCATCATGCTCGAGGAAAGGAATCAACCCGGTCACAATAGAGACTAGCTGCTTGGCTGAGACATCCATGTGAGTGACTCTCGGAGTTTCAATTTCCAGAGACTCCCCACGGAAACGTGCCCAGCAGATCTCCCCTTCAAACATACCGAACTCATCAAGAGGCGCACTCGCCTGCGCAATCACGCAGCGCTCCTCTTGGCCAGCGGTCATGTACTCAACTTCCTCCGTTACAATCCCATCACGCACAATGCGGTAGGGAGTTTCGATGAAGCCGAATTCATTGATTTTTGCAAAGCAAGATAGCGACGTGATTAGACCAATGTTTGGACCTTCCGGTGTTTCAATCGGACAAATACGACCGTAGTGAGACGTGTGAACGTCACGCACCTCAAAGCCAGCGCGGTCTCTATTGAGGCCACCCGGTCCAAGAGAGCTCAAGCGACGCTTGTGTGTCAACTCAGCAATTGGGTTCGTTTGGTCCATGAATTGTGACAACTGAGAGCGACCGAAGAAGTCCTTGAGGACGCCAGTCAATCCCTTAGCTGAAACAATTTTTCCCGGTGTAAGAGTATCGGATGAGAAGTCAAATAGATTCATTCTTTCGCGAATGATCTTCTCCATCCGGGCCAAGCCAACACGGCACTGGTTTTGGATCAATTCCCCAACCGAGCGAACACGACGATTCCCGAGGTGATCGATGTCATCAATCATTACCTCGCTATCACCCTGCTTCAAACGTACCAGGTACTTAAGCGCCTCGACGACATCTTCTCTGCGGAGAGTCACATTTTCGAGAGTCTCATCGTTCACTTCCATACTCAACTTCGTGTTGAGTTTGTAGCGACCCACTCTACCCATATTGTAGCGCTTTGGATCGAAGAAGAGGCGCATCATTGCAGAGCGCGCGTTCGAAAGGGTTGCAGGCTCACCTGGGCGAACCTTGCGGTAGAAATCTTTAAGAGCCGACTCATAGCTATCAGTAGGATCTTTCGCGAGCATCTTAATGATCGGCGACGTCTCATCAGCATCTTCCGCAATGCGAACCATGCCGATGCCTGAGTCCATCATCCGCTTAAGCATAGCTGTTGTCAGCTTCTCACCAGCGCGACCAAAGGCTAGTGCCGTTTCCTCGTCGACCACATCCTCAGCGAGGATTTTTCCCACGAGCTTCGCGAAGTCTTTTTCCGAGCGCAGCTTAGCCTTACGCGTATCGAAGAATTCCTCCATGATGTCCGCATCCGTCGAAAATCCAAGAGTACGCACAAAAGTGGTCGCAAGTACCTTACGGCGTCGCTTCTTGCGATCGATGTAGATGTAGATCAAATCGCCTGTATCGAACGAAGCTTCAAGCCACGAACCGCGATAAGGAATGATTCGGAATGAATATAAATTGATGCCCTTAGGATGACGTTCCTGTTCGAAACAAATACCTGGCGAGCGGTGGAGTTGAGACACGATGACCCGCTCAGCTCCGTTGATGATAAAGGTACCTTTATCGGTCATCACAGGAAGAGTTCCCATATAGACCTCTTCCTCTTTGATTCCCGTCTCATCCGTTAAGCGGAAGCGCACTTTTAGCGTCATCGCATAGGTGATGCCACGGCGAATGCTTTCCTCTGGCCCATATTTAGGCACTCCGAGGTCATACGAGAGATATTCAATGACGGTCTTCTCATCGTACGATTTAATTGGAAAAATTTCTTGAAAGACTTCTTCTAGCCCCTCTTTCAATCTTTCATGGGGGAGACGATCTGCTTGAAGGAACAGATCATACGACTTAATTTGAATCTCGATCAGATTAGGAAGATCAATGATGTCTTCCTTTTCGAGATAGCCGACCCTTTCCGGTGCCTGCTTGAGCATAATGGTGAACTCCCTCGTATTAGTTCCCTGGGCGGAGCATTGTTGCTCCATTGATTCTCTGTTGGACCGAAATCGGCCCAATCTAGCTACACTTATACAAGAACGGCAGAACGTGAAATGCCATTCTGTCGTCGACTTATTTGCTGAGAAATCCCCTGAGACCTTTCGATCTCAGGGGTTCATCATATCGGTTACCCGATTTACAGACCTTTTAGAGTCGCCTTAGCGCCAGCGTCAGCAACTTTCTTAAGGATCTCGTCGGCTTCTGCCTTAGGAGCACTTTCCTTAAGAACCTTAGGAGTGCTCTCTACGAGTTCCTTAGCTTCTTTAAGTCCGAGACCTGTAAGCTCGCGAACCACCTTAATGATTGCGATCTTCTTATCAGCAGCAATCTCAACGAGAGTCACCTCAAAATCAGTTGATTCTTCAACAGCAGCAGCGCCTTCGCCAGCAGGAGCAGCAGCAACAGCTACAGCGCCAGCTGCAGCTTCAACGCCCCATTTGTCTTCCAAAACTGTTTTGAGCTCTGAAAGTTCGAGAACGCTCATCTCACTAAGGGCGTCTACGAGTTGGTCTTGTGATAGTTTAGCCATGGCTTAACCTCTTTTCTTGTGTTTGATTGATTTATAATTGTTATTGTTCTTCAGAGTCTTTTTTGACTTTGTTATCGATGCAATAGATTACACTGGTCAAAAGAGACTGCATAACGCCTAGCGTCTGCGTCATCGGAGCCACGAGGGTTCCGAGCAGCTGCGCCCGCATTTCATCCTTACTTGGAAGTTTCGAGAGTGTTTCCACGTCAGCTGCAGTGACAACCTTACTGTCAAACCGCCCGCAGAGAACCTCAAGAACTCCCTTATTATCCTTTTGGAATTTGCACACCGCTTTGGTTGCTGCAAGACCGTCTTCCTTAGCGAAAACGACTCCAATACTGCCCTGTAGCATTTCTTCCGTCAGTCCGTCCACGCCTGCGGCGGTGGCGGCCTTCAAGAAAACTCGCTTACGTACGACCTCGTACTCGCCGCCTGCCTCAATGACAGAGCCGCGAAACTCTTCCGCTGCAAGGGACGTCATTCCATGGTGGCGCGCAATCACGAAAGAATCTGCTCCCTCGATTTGTTCACGCATCTCATCCAAAAGGAGTTGCTTTTCCTGTCTCATCCTTTGTGTCTCCTCACTTAAGCGTTGATCGTCTCGCGCAGGTCAATTTTCATCCCAGGGCCCATTGTCGATGACATAGCCACACCTAGAATGTAAATTCCCTTCGCGCCTGACGGCTTGGCCCTATTGATCGTAGCGATCAGGGCACGTGTATTTTCCAAGAGTTGTTCCTTAGAGAAGGAAAGTTTGCCCACGATCGAGTTGATGACTCCGTGGCGGTCCGTACGGAATTCAATCTTACCACCTTTGACGTCGGCAACTGCTTTTGCCACATCATTTGTGACTGTTCCCGCTTTCGGTGTTGGCATCAAACCGCGTGGTCCAAGGACCTTACCCAGCTTACCTACTTCTCTCATCATATCGGGCGTGGCGATAACGGCATCGAAATCCATCCATCCACCCTTAATCTTTTCAATAAACTCCTCCGCGCCCGCATAGTCTGCGCCCGCATTGGTAGCTTCTTGTACTTTATCGCCCTTGGTCAGTGCCAACACTCGAACGGTCTTACCTGTTCCGTGTGGGAGAGCAACTGTGGTCCGTACCTGCTGGTCTGCCTTGCGTGTATCGAGTCCCATACGGAGAGCAATCTCCACAGTCTCGTCAAATTTCACTGTGGGCATCTTTTGCAGGCATTCGACTGCCTCTTCAATTGTGTATAGTTTTTCACAATCGACCAGCTTTTCAGCTTCTTTAAATCGTTTACTTACCATGTTATTTTCTCCTTATGCCGCTGGTGCTGCTTCCGCAAGGTCGATACCCATCGAGCGGGCCGTACCAAGGACAATTTCGACAGCTGCATCGAGATCGCGAGCGTTGAGGTCTTCCATTTTCCTCTCAGCAACTTCACGCGCTTGCGCTCTCGTTATTTTCGCCACCTTGTCACGGTTTGGAACGCCTGAACCCTTTTGGACTTTGCACACCTTCTTGAGGAGTTCCGCCATTGGAGGCTGCTTCGTAATGAAATCGAAGCTTTTATCCACGTAAACCGTGATCACCGTTGGAAGAATATCTCCCAACTTGTCTTGCGTCTTTGCGTTAAATTCCTTACAGAATCCCATGATATTGACGCCGGCGGCACCAAGAGCGGGTCCTATCGGCGGAGCTGGATTCGCCTTCCCTGCAGGAATCTGTAGTTTAATTATCTTACTGACTTTCTTCTTCTTAGCCATGAACCTTGTTCCTTCTCACAACACTTATTTTACTATTCTTCTTCTGTCGCTTCTTCTACCTGCCAGAATTCCAGGTCATCTACGCGTGTTTCCCGATCAAAAATGGAAACCATCACACTTAGGCGACCCTTCTCATGGTAGACATCGAGCACTGTTCCCTGGAAATTCGCGAAAACACCATCTATGATGCGGATTGGATCACCCGGAGCGAATTTGTGCTTCTGCGTTACCTGTTCTTTTTTCGAGTGCAGATCATCAAGGATGTCCTTCACTTCTCCATCCGAGAGCGGCGTCGGCGCCCCTCCACCTAGGAAATCGATTACTCCATTGGTTTCCTTAATGTAGCTCCACGAACGGTCGTTGAGCTCCATTTTAATCAGCAGATATCCAGGCCAAAGACGCTTCTCGGTCACTGTTTGCTGACCCTTTTTCACTTCGGCCACGTTCTCTGTTGGCAACAGAACTTCGCTGATGAAATCCGTCATCCCGTGGGAATCTTGATTTTCATCGATTGATTTTTTTGTCTTTTTTTCCTGAGCGGACATCACTTGGAGGACATACCACTTGTGGTGGGCTGTTGCGTTGTCATCGAGCTGTTGGTTGGTCTCTTCTGCTTCCATCGCTTAGATCCCTCCTCCCATAATCCAGTTGAGTCCCTGCAGGACTGTTTGAATGACTACATCCATTCCATAAATCGCGATCCCGAAGAGGAAGGTACATGCCACTACCACTTTCGTGTAGGCTTTCACTTCTTCTTGCGACGTCCACGATATCTTATGGAACTCTCCCTTAACCTCTCCGATAAACTCGAAAGGGTTTACCGAGGGTGCAGCTGCTTGTTCTTTCGTCACGCGTGCTTTTTTCACTGTCATCACCACTGATCCTATTCATCCAGATCCATGTCGAGTGCGGAGGGATTCGAACCCCCGACCGGCGACTTTGGAGATCGCTGCTCTACCAGCTGAGCTACACACCCACAAAATGAGAAGGAAGGCGTGTCCTTCGGACCCGCCCTCCCGGCTCTCGCTATTACTCAACGATTTCCGATACTGTACCCGCGCCGACGGTACGACCGCCCTCACGAATTGCAAAACGCATTCCCTTCTCAATACCGATGGCTGAGATGAGAGTACCTTCCAGTTCGATGTTATCGCCAGGCATCACCATCTCTACTCCCTCAGGAAGTTCGACAGTACCCGTTACGTCGGTCGTTCTCACGTAGAACTGTGGACGGTATCCCTTGAAGAAAGGAGTGTGGCGTCCGCCCTCTTCCTTCGTCAAGATGTAAACCTGTCCTTTGAACTTAGTGTGAGCTTTTACGCTACCCGGAGCGCAAAGAATTTGTCCGCGACGAACATCATCCTTAGCAATACCGCGAAGCAATACACCCACGTTCTCACCAGCTTCTACGAAGTCGAGTTCCTTTTGGAACATTTCCAAGCCAGTAGCAACCGTGTCACGTGTTTCACCAAGACCAACGATTTGAATCTTATCGTTCATCTTAATGGTACCGCGCTCTACACGACCCGTAACAACGGTTCCACGACCTGAAATCGAGAAAACGTCCTCAATAGGAAGAAGGAACGGCTTGTCCTTTTCGCGATCGGGGGTTGGGATGTGAGAGTCAACAGCAGCCATTAGCTTCTTGATGTTCTCAACGTGCTCAGGGTCACCTTCTAGCGCCTTGAGAGCGGAGCCACGAATAATTGGGCATCCTGCGAATCCTTTTTCCTCAAGAAGCTCTGCTAGCTCCATCTCAACCAGATCGATTAGTTCCTGGTCTTCTTCGCTCAATTGATCGACCTTATTAAGGAAGATCACGATAGAAGGAACACCCACTTGCTTTGCAAGAAGAACGTGCTCACGTGTCTGAGGCATTGCGCCATCGGTCGCTGCAACCACGAGGATTGCGCCGTCCATCTGAGCAGCACCAGTAATCATGTTCTTCACGTAGTCGGCGTGCCCGGGGCAGTCGACGTGTGCATAGTGGCGGCTTTCCGTCTCATACTCAACGTGTGAAGAGTTAATTGTGATTCCGCGCTGCTTCTCTTCAGGAGTCTTATCGATCTCCTCGTATGAAGTATATTCAGCTCCACCTTCTTCCGCGAGAACCTTAGTAATCGCCGCGGTTAGCGTGGTTTTGC
The DNA here is from genome assembly GCA_041603795.1 of Chlamydiales bacterium. Taxonomy (GTDB): domain Bacteria; phylum Chlamydiota; class Chlamydiia; order Chlamydiales; family JBFIDQ01; genus JBFIDQ01. The sequence goes on along the minus strand of JBFIDQ010000070.1, from coordinate 331 downwards.
CGTGGTCGACGTGACCGATAGTTCCCACGTTGACGTGTGGCTTATTCCTTTGGAATTTTTCTTTAGCCATTTCGATTTATCTCCCTAAAAGATCTCTGTTTTCTGTTCTTGAGGTAAAGGGTTTCTATTTTTTCCTCTGCCTAGAGTAGGAATTGAACCTACGACCCCTTGCTTACCATGCAAGTGCTCTACCCCTGAGCTATCCAGGCACCCATTATAAAGAGCTTTACTCTTTACCCACCGTTAAAAGGCCACAATTGTAGCCCATGAATCCAAAAAAAGTCAACTGCCACGACACTTTTTTAGGACCTTCTGCCACGCATTGGAGGTT
>JBFIDQ010000069.1:0-11492 GCA_041603795.1 Chlamydiales bacterium | reverse complement strand
GTTTCAAGGCCCGTTACGCCGACTCCATAGATGAGGCCGGAATCCCAATCAACCTCTTTGCCTGCCGGCTTTGGCACAGTAAGTTGGGCATCTTTCCACGCTTCGATAGCAGAGAGACAGCCGTATTGAATCCCGGAATCAGTGGTGGCGATCACTTCTTCACTAAGATACTTTGGCAGAATCTCGTCGACCCCTTGGGGAATAGCCGACACGTGACAGCGGAAGTTGAGTTTGGCGAGTCTTGGATCATGACGAACCCCAGATGTTCCTGCTTTTAGTGCTTTTAAGAACTCTTCTTTTCCCGTGCCGTTTGCGGCAACAACTCCAAGTCCTGTGATGACGACTCTACGCATTATGAGCGTTCCTCCATTCCTGTTAGGGTTGCCTCACAAATCAAGGCCCCTTCTTCTGATTCCATCTTTACATCTGCAATTAATTTTCCGAAACGATGCAGAGTGAGATGGCTTTTTATAATAACCTTTGATCCTGCTGGCACCTTCTGAAAATAATCAACTGTGGCAGAAGATAGGAGAACAGGGCTTTTTTTTTTGGCCGGTTCCGTTGAACGGTATATTGAAAAGAGGCAAATGCTCGCCTGAGCCATGGCTTCCAGCAAAATAACTCCTGGGGTAACCGGGTCATCTGGAAAGTGACCACGGTAAAAGTCGGCATCCTCCCGAAAACGATAGGTGGCAACAGCGGTTTCTCGATCAATAGCCACTATCCCATCAACAAAGAGAAACGGTGTCTTTTGTGGCAGTTGAGCAATCAGTACTTGTGCATCGCTTGGATTCATTGTTCGAGACCTGAAATATGCTCACCCCCGTCGACTCGGATCAAAGCACCGTTGATCCAGCTACCCTCTTTGCGTGAAAGTAAATAAACGACATTGGCAACATCTTCTGGCTGAGTGAGACGTCCCATGGGATTCCGTCGTAGAGCAGATGCTTTAAGATATTGACTGCCCGGAATCAGTTTTAAAGCGGGGGTGTCAGTGATGCCTGGCTGAAGAAGATTGCAGCGAATTCCATGGGGTGCGTATTCCACAGCAATGCTACGAGAGATGCATTCTAAAGCGCCCTTTGCAGCACTAACAGCGGCATAACCCTTCCAGGCGATCTCATTGCCCTCGCTTGTAAGCCCGATAACAACGGAATCAGGAGCAAAAAGTTGCGCCTTCCAAACACCTTGAGTCCAACTTAAAAGGCTCGTGCCCATACTGTAGACGGTGGAGGCTACCGAGTCGTCATCGAGAAGGAGCTCGGAAGAATACTTGGCTGGAGATGCGATCCCTGATAAGGCGTGGGTTCCCTCATCGAACAGGGTGTCAGCCTGATTTTGAAGGGTTTCTTCTTCTATATCTATCCGCTGCGCTAGCGTTTTTGTAGCCGTATTCTTTTTGTCAACTTCGGGCACAATTAATTTTAGGCTGCCAAGCGCAATGGAATGCATCATGAGTTGAATCTTTCCCTTGTCGCCAAGTTCAAGCGCGAGTGCTTCAATGACATCCTTTCTTTGCGCAGAATCAAGGGCATTTACATTGAAGGTTTTCAGCGAAACCCCGTGTTGACGGATTTCTTCAAACTCTTTTTCTATTTCCGCCATTGATCCCTTTCGATCACGGTGAACAATGCAAATCGAGATTCCCTTAGAGGCTAGCTTTTTTGCAGTGGCAAGTCCGAACCCGCTTGAACCTCCAAGAATCAGAGCCCATTTTTGGTCTAAATCAGCTTCTTTCATAAGCCCGTTCTCCTATCTTTGATGAACCCGATAATTCTCTTGTAGCATAGATTTGAATATATAAAACTTTCTTACTTTTTTATTGCCAAGGTGGTACTTTTAATTTAGACTATAAGAGAGGCTCATGGCACGCCTATGCTAAAACTTTTGCTCAGCCGGAAACAGTATTGCGACCTCCGCCTGATCCATTTCGGCGCTTTTCATCCAATTCACAATTTCATGAACAAAGCGGATTATGAAAGCGTGGTGTCAGAAATGCGCCTTGCAAATGGTACGCTTTGGCCCATGCCGGTTACACTAGATCTTCCTCGAGAAACCGTTGAAAAGGTGCAAATCGGAGATGAGATTGAGATCATGCATCCTTTTCATGGGACGATAGGCAGCATGACAATTGAGGAGATGTGGGAGGCCAACCTTGAGTGGGAGATGCAGTTTGTCTTCGGCACACAATCTCGCGAGCACGCAGGCGTTTATCATCGAATGGGGCATGCCAACCCGTACTACATCAGTGGTCGTTTAAATAATATCAAACTTCCCGAGCTACTTGGGGATTTTAGTCTAAACTTTTCTCCTGCGGAAGTGAAAAAAATTTTTGCAGATCGAGGCTGGGAGAATGTGATCGGATTTCATACGCGAAATCCGCCCCATATGGGGCATTTAGAAATGCTTCGAAGAATCATGGAAGAACATCAGTCCCCTCTTTTCCTACATCCAACCGTAGGCTTCACAACGAGCCCGGATACAAACCGTATAGACGTCGCAACGCGCATTCTTTGCTATCAAGAAGCCGAGGCCTGGCTTGGAAGGAATCAAGTTTTGCTTGGAGTGTGCCCAATGGCGATGCTTCTGGCTGGCCCAAGGGAGGCCTTAATGCATGCCTTAGTTCGAAAAAATTATGGTTGTGGTGCATTTGTTGTGGGACGCGACCATGCGGGCCCCCCCACACCACCAGATGCCCCGCCATTTTATGGACATTATGAAGCACATGAACTTTTGGAAAAGTACAGGGATGAGATTGGGCTGAAGATTCTGTGCTATCCAGAAATGCTTTATGATCAGAAGTCGAAAAAGTTTTTCTTTAAGAATAAGCTTCCAAAAGGTTGTGACGCAAAGTCGATTTCAGGCACCTGGCTTCGATCCCTTACACGCTCAGGAGAGATAATTCCGGAGTGGTACACGCTGCCTAAAATCAATGCAATTCTGAGTCGTAGCAAGGCGTTAAATAGTCTGCTTGTAATGATTGCTTGCGACGAGCATCAGCTTGCTATGGACCTCTCATTTGCCCTAAAAGAGAGGCTCTCTTCCGAGAAGATGAATGCAGAGTTTGTCAATCCCACTTCAATTGATGAGGAGGGTAGCCTGCAGACATCCCTGATTCATCTGTCGGACATTGCACCCGATCTTCCCTCAATTTTTCTTGTTCCTTGTATTCGGGCACTCGTAAAAGAGGTGGGTCAAGAGCTTAATGATCGGTGGAAGAATCGACACATTCGTGTTTTTCTCAATCAAGGAGACAAAATCAACCTTGATGGGGTAGAGGGAACAGGGGTTGATGTGACTCTGCACACAGAAAATGATCGATCTATCGAAGTTCAGAAGATTCTAGACGTAATACAGAGGCATCATTGGTGGAAAAACTAGACGAAATTACTTTTTCGAACGACAAGGAAAAGGAAAGTTTTAGGCTTCTAAAACACGGACTCGACACATTTGGTGCGGGTATTGTTTTTGCCAGTAGCTTTGGTGCTGAGGATATGGTCTTGTTGGATATGATCGATAGGCTTCCAACCCCAATTACTACGGTCTCTCTCGATACAGGCCGTATGTTCCAAGAGGTCTACGAACTCATTGAGGAAGCGAGGCTACGCTATAATGTGCCAATACAGCTCCTGTTTCCAGAAAGTTATGCTGTTGAAAAAATGCATGAGAGATTTGGACCCAACCTAATGTATGCATCCAAAGACAGTCGCCTTCTCTGCTGTCGCATTCGCAAAGATGACCCACTATCAAAAGAACTTAAGAAACGGCAGGCTTGGATTACAGGAATGCGTCGCAACCAAAGCAAATTGCGTCAGTCGATAGTTCCTATTGAGGAAGACTCCTTACACGGCGGTATCACAAAAATAAACCCCCTCTATCAGTGGGACAAGCAAGATATTTGGGACTATATTAAAAAGAAAAATGTCCCCTATAACAAACTTCACGACCAGGGCTTTCCTTCGATCGGGTGCCTGCCTTGTACGCGAGCTGTGAAGCTTGGTGAAGATGAGCGCTCGGGTCGCTGGTCGTGGGAAAAGGGATCGACCCGTGAGTGTGGGATCCATACCAAAGAAGAACCTAAGAATGAGTGAAACTCCCTACTATCCCCTTTTTATCGACCTTAGGCAACGACCTGTTTTGGTTGTAGGGGCAGGAGACATGGCCCTCGAGAAGGTAAATGGCTTGGTCGCCTCTGGTGCAAAGGTGAGCCTACTTGCGAGGCAAATTCATGGTGAGCTACAAACCCTAGTAGAAACAAAACAAGTGCAATGGATTCCTGAGGAATATGTTGATCAAGATCTTTCCTGCTATTTTCTTGTGCTTGCCCTCAGTAATGATGCTGCGTACAATCAAAAAGTCTACCGCGCATCTAGACATCAATTTCAGCTAGCTGCCGCCATCGATGATCTAGAGCACTGTAACTTCATTACCCCAGCTATTTCACGAGCGGGAAGTATTCAGGTTGCTGTATCAAGTTCTGGCACAAGCCCGGCTTTGGCCAAGCGCTTGCGTGATACGATTACACAACAAGTGTTACGTCCAGAGGTGGGCATCCTCGCTGCCTATCTTGGTTCATGGCGGCCCATTGTCAAAAGTGAAATCCGGACATATCAGAGTCGAAAAGCATTTTGGGAGAGTATTCTAGAATCCTCTCTTCCTCACCTGCTAGTAGAACAAAACAAACAAGCAGCAGATCTTTTGATGCAAGAAAAGTTGTCTGAAGCTGCGCACATTGAGGGGCAAAAAAATGGATGAAAAACCTCTGGTAAGGCAAGAGCGAATCAAAGAAGCGTCCGAGCATCTTCGAGGTTCGATAAAAGAGGAGCTCGATTCGGATTCCCCAAGTTTTAAAAGAAAAACGACGGAATTACTCAAATTTCACGGAATTTATCAGCAGGAAAATAGAGATCTAGAGAAGACAAAGGAAAACAGTAGTCTGATGATTCGTCACCGAATCGCCGGTGGACGCGTTACAGCAAAGCAGTGGGCCGGTTTAGATGATATTGCTACCCGTTATGGGGAAGGATCTATTCGCCTTACCACGAGACAATCTGTTCAATTTCACTACCTCCTTAAGCAGAACCTCAAGGCCACTGTACAGGAAATCCACAACCTTCTTTTAACGGCCATTGGGGCGTGTGGAGATGTTGTACGTAACGTGATGCAATCCCCAAATCCTCTTGGTGCGCCGGAATATTTTCTTCTGGATAGCGTTGCGTGTCAAATTTCTGAGGTGACCAAGTGGAAAAGCAGCGCCTACCCAGAAATTTGGTTGGATGGAAAAAAGTGCGATCTCGAATCAGAGCAAGAGCCGCTTTATGGCGACCAATATCTACCTAGAAAATTCAAAATAGGGCTAACGATCGCAGGGGATAATTCGTTGGACCTTCTATCGAATGACCTCGGTTACGCTGCACATATTCAGGACAATAAAATTGTTGGGTATCACGTATATGTGGGGGGTGGTTTTGGGCGTTCTCATAATAATCCAGAGACCTATCCGCGCTTGGCAGATTGCCTTGGGTGGATCGCGGCAGATCAGCTTTTAGTCACCATGGAGAGTGTCATCTCCATACAGCGTGAACAGGGTAACCGCTCCAATCGCCTCAATGCCCGTTTAAAATATCTAGTGGATCGCAAGGGGATCGAAAATTTTAGAAAGGAAGTCGAGGCTCAGCAAGGGTTTCTATTCGAGAAGCGTCCAGAGGTCCCTTGGAAAGATCCTGATTACCTCGGGTGGCACCAACAAGTAAACAAAAAATGGGCACTTGGACTCCATATTCTAGCTGGAAGAATCGTAGATAAGGAAGGGGCCTCTTTAAAGAAAGCCATTCGGACAGTCGTGGATCAGTTTCAGCCCGACCTACAACTTACACCAAATCAAGATCTTATCTTTCTCAATATCGAGCCGCAAGATAAGGATAAAATTGACAAAATATTCTCGGAAGCAAACACCTCAACAAATCTCCCCGATACTCCCGTAAGGAATCGAGCCCTCGTCTGTGTCGCGTTTCCAACGTGTTCTCTTGCGATTGCAGAGAGCGAGCGCGTCTTCCCTCAAGTCCTCGATATGGCACATGAGGCTTTGTCCACCTACGGACTGGAAGCTGCCCCCCCCATTATCCGAATGACAGGGTGCCCTAATGGGTGCGCCCGTCCCTACTCAGCTGAGCTCGCATTTGTGGGGCAGGAACCGGAAAGCTACCAAGTATGGATGGGAGGTTCCTCAGTTGACACACGAATGGCAACTCATGTATTAGATAAGGTGAGAATGGATGCCTTTCCTACGTTTTTTGATCACGTGTTCAAGCGCTGGAAGGAAGAGAGAGCGGAGAACGAGGAGTTTGGGGACTTTGCTGATCGAAGCGACTGGAGTGAACTAAAGAACCAATTTCTGGATAAAAAGAATGAGTAAAGGCTTTGTAACATTGGTAGGAGCGGGGCCCGGTGACCCCGAGCTGATTACACGAAAAGGATACGAAGCCCTACAACAGGCAGATGTTGTCATTACCGACTACCTAATTGCACAGTCATTCACGGGTTCGCTGCCAAGTAAAGCGAAGCATTTCATTGCAGATTGTCAAAAAGGCTCTTCTTGTAGGATCGAGAGGGTTAAAAAACTTCTCGTTGATCATGGAAATAGTGGAGCTCACGTGGTGCGTTTAAAAGGAGGAGATCCTTTTATTTTTGGTCGCATAGACGAGGAGCTAGGAGTCCTGATCGAGCACCAAATTCCATTTACGGTAATTCCAGGCCTCAGTTCAGTTACAAGTGTTGCCACACAAAATATGATCCCCCTGACAATGCGAGGTGTTGCTTCTAACTTCGCAGTTTTTTCGGGTCATGGAACCAGTGAAAAAGGGGAGCCGTGCGTCGATTGGAACCTTGCAGCAAAGATAGATACGGCCGTTTTTCTAATGGGAACTAAGTACCTGCGGTTCATCTCAACAAAATTGATCGAAGCTGGAAGGGATCCGACGACTCCCGTTGTCATCGTTGAAAATGGAACGCTTGAAAATGAAAAAGTATACAAGGGCTCTCTAGAGTTTTTTTCCGAAACTCCAGTTTCGCCACAATCGCCAGCACTCATCATTGTTGGTGAGGTTGCGGCCCCTTCATTAGCTATAGAAACATTGAGGTTACATGGCAACGCTACAGTTTTACTATGATGAAGATGATACAGAAGAGGTGAACCTTGCCGACGGCAGCTCCCTCACAGAACCATGCCAGCTAGAGGGTATTCCTTTTAGTTGTACGGAAGGAACCTGTAAAACTTGTGTCATAGAAGTTTTGGAGGGGATGGAAAACCTCTCTGAATATTCAAAAGAGGAACAGGCCCTTCTTGGGGGCGTCGGCAAGCAGCGCCTAGCATGCCAGTGTCGCATTTTGTCCGAAACGGTAAGGATTTCTTATTGATGAGGTCATTAAACAACGCCTTTTCTTCCCGGATTCTTCGCAGGTACAAGCTGACACAGGATTCTTCGGGCCAATGCACGAAGCATGTTGTCCTGAGCACGAAGGGGTCCGAGTTTCACTATAAGGTTGGACAGAGCATAGGGGTATATCCAAAGAATATAAAAGAGGTTGTTGAGCGGACCCTAAAGGCTCTAAGCGGAGACCCTAAGGTCTTGCTCTCTCTTGACCCGGATCAGGAGAAGAAGCCAGCTTGGATGCTACTCGAGAACGAACTAGATATCCATACGGTGACCCATCCTCTAATCGATACGCTTGCAAAAAGACAAAATATAAAGGAGAAACGAGAGGAACTCGAATTACTTCTCCAGAATTCTTCGGAAATGAACGCCTACTGCCAAAGGGTACAAGTGTGGGATTGCCTAGAAGAACACGCTGAGGTGAGCCTTTCGCCGCAGGAACTCTGCCTCCTCCTTAACCCCCTGCTTCCGCGCCTTTACTCAATCGCGTCGTCACCTCTTGTTTATCCCGACGAGGTACACCTCACAATCAAGGTTGTCGACTATAAGACCAATGAGAAGCAACGTTATGGAGTTTGCTCAAACTTTCTTTGCCATGAGGCGGAAGAAGAGCAAACAGAGATCCCTATCTACCTCCATGAGGAACTTGCACTTTCTCTTCCTAAAGATCCGGCGACCCCCGTTATTATGATCGGGCCAGGCACCGGAGTCGCTCCATTTATCGGATTTCTTCAGGAAAGGGTCCATCTTAAGTCGGAGGGAGCAAACTGGCTTTTCTTCGGGGAAAGAACAAAAGTTCATGATTTTTGCTACGGAGAAGAACTTCTGGCGATGAAAGAAAAGCAACAAGTTCGGTTGTCCCTGGCTTTCTCTCGAGATCAAGATGAGAAAGTCTACGTGCAGCACCGGATGTGGGAAGAGCGAGGTGAGCTTTGGAAATGGATCAATGAGGAAGGGGCTAACCTTTATCTTTGTGGCGACAAGGACCGCATGGCAAAAGACGTCGAACAGGTATTGATGAAGATTGTTGAAGACAAAACAGGCTGTACGCGCAGGGAGGCGCGGCTGTATCTGAAGGAATTACGAATGGACGGTCGTTACCAAAAAGATGTCTACTAGTTTAGCGTCCACAAACCCCATTCGTTAACTGAACAGCTATGGCATAAGCGTAGTTTTCTCTTAGGCCGGCATCTGAATCTAACGGTTGAACTTGACTGCAAATGTGTAAAGATATATTTTTAAAACGAGACCTCAACGAGAGCCTGTAACAGAAATCCAAGGAGTATTGCCGTAGCTACTTCATCACATCACCGTATCGTTATCATCGGGGGAGGATCGGCCGGCATTTCAGTCGCGGCGCGACTTCAGAGGAGCGTCGGAGACGTTGCCATCATCGAGCCCTCAGACAAGCACTACTACCAACCACTATGGACACTGGTCGGTGGAGGCTGTTCGAAGCTCGAGGGGAGCATGCGTTCCGAGAGTTCCGTCATACCCAAAGGCACGGCATGGATTAAGGATGCTGCGACTGAGTTCGACCCAGGGAACAACCTAGTGAAGACCGCGGGTGGCAAGACAATCGCCTACGACGTGCTGATCGTTTGTCCCGGAATCCAACTGGACTGGGCAAAGCTGGAAGGTGTCTCCGAAACGCTGGGCATTAACGGAGTGTCGTCCAACTACACTCCTGAACTGGCTCCCAAGACCTGGGACTTCATTCGAGCCACGAAGTCGGGTTCAGCAGTGTTTACAATGCCGAGCGGTCCGATTAAATGCGCAGGTGCTCCCCAAAAGATTGCGTACCTAGCCTGTGACCATTGGCGGAGCGAAGGCGTTCTCAACAACATCGACGTACACCTTGTTCTGCCAACGCCTCGTATCTTTAGCGTTGGAGTCTTCGCTGATGCGCTGGACAAGGTCACTGCCGACTATGGCATCCAGGTGCACCTAGGGTTCGAGCTCGAATCTGTAGACGCTGGGGATAAGAAGGCTACGTTCAAACCGGTTGGAGATAAGGGCTCTGGCTTCGCCTTGTCCTATGACATGATGCATGTCGTGCCCCCCCAGTCGGCGCCCGACTGGATCAAGTCGAGCCCTCTATCGGATGGGACGCCTGCTGGCTATGTAGATGTCGACAAGCAAACGCTACAGCACACCCGCCATCCAAATGTCTTCGCGCTAGGCGATGCGGGCTCAACCCCTAACTCAAAGACAGGCGCGGCGATCAGGAAGCAGGCGCCGGTGGTGGTGGAAAACGTCAGGGCGCAACTTTCCGGAACTCCTGTTTCGGCGATCTACGATGGCTACGCGGCCTGCCCACTGACGACCTCGACTCACAAAGTGCTACTGGCCGAGTTCAACTACGCCTTGGAGCCGGCACCCTCGTTTCCGAGGTTCATCAACGCCCAAAAACCGCGTTACGACATGTGGTATCTGAAGAAGTACGGGCTGCCATTTATGTACTGGAACCTCATGCTGAAGGGTCGAGCTTGAATTGCCACTCTCAATATTTGGTTAATGTGGGGTCAATTTTTTCAATCCACTCCAAAATGCCACCATCTAGATTGTGCACGTTTTCTACTCCACTATCCATCAATAGCTTAACAGCCTTAGCAGATCGTCCCCCTGTCTTGCAATGAACCAGGATTTTTCGTGGTGATTCCGATCTAATTAGCTCGATATTTTTTGGTAACTCATTTAACGTGATATTAACTCCATTCAGGTTGCAAATTTCATATTCAAACCCTTCCCTCACATCCAGCAGATAAAAATCCTCACCCCCGTCAATTAGCTCCTTAAGCTCAATTATATCCACAGATGGAATTTCAATATTATCTGCAGATCCTATGCCGCAGAATGCTGGATAGTCGATAAGCGTCGTTTGCTGAGGATTCTCCCCGCAAATTACACAGTTCGGATTCTTCTTGATCTCGAATATACGAAATTCCATCGGGAGGGAATCAAATACCAGTAGCTTACCAATCAACGGATCCCCGATGTTACTGAGAAACTTTATGGCTTCTGCAGCTTGGATGCAGCCAGCTATTCCTGGAAGAACACCAATAACTCCCCCTTCAGCACAATTTGGTACTAATTCCGGTGGAGGTGGCTCTGGGAAAATACACCTGTAGCAAGGTCCGTTTTCTGTGCCGAATACGGACACCTGTCCTTCGAATCTAAATATAGATGCATATATATAAGGGGTTTTAGATAAAACACAAGCGTCGTTTATTAAATATCTTGTCGAGAAATTATCGGTTCCATCTATGATTAGATCATAGTCTTTGAATAGTGACATGACGTTGGAATTAGAAAGCATTTCGCCAAAAGTCTCAACCTGTATATATGGATTAATATTAACCAAGCATTTTCTTAGAGATTCAACTTTACTCTGTCCCAAATCAGACATGCCGTGAGCGATCTGTCTTTGTAGGTTGGACTGTTCAACTACGTCAGCGTCAACAATTCCAATATGACCAACACCCGCAGCCGCTAAGTACATTGAAGAAGGGCAACCAAGTCCGCCAGCACCGATGCACAGAACTTTAGAATTCTTAAGGCGAAGTTGTCCTTCAATACCAAAATCAGGGAGGGTGATGTGGCGAGCATAGTGTGCATATTCATCGCTGCTTAATTTATTTGAATCGGTCATAAGTATCCTTACTTTAGCCTGTATTTGTATGGGAAAAGTAATTGACTTGTTTAAAATCACCAATATTACTCTTCCTGTAAACACTATTTTACACTAAAGTATTTATTTTTTCAATAGGCGTAGGGTTTGCATCAACGAAACTAAATATGTAGCTTCTCAAAAAGTCATGGTAACACTAACAATCAAAGGGTTAGTGTTGCCATGGATTTTTTGAAAAACTACGCTTCGACAAAAAGAACTCTGGAGTGATATCGAAAAGGCAGTGACGGCAAAGGGGTTAGAAAAGCGAGATTTTTGTCTCGCAGAGTGGGCGACTTTCACAAGTTCGGCATTCTGTTCTTCTTTAGCGACTTAAGGTGTCGCTCTCTTGAGCAGAAACCGATTGCACCCAAACCAAAAGGGCGTGC
>JBFIDQ010000068.1:0-11553 GCA_041603795.1 Chlamydiales bacterium | reverse complement strand
GTTTTGACTGGTAAAATCGCCCTGTTAGATGCCGTTGGCTAGTAGTTGAGTTTAGCGCGCTGCTCGGCCATCTTCTTCACCACCTGCTTAACTGCGTCATCTGCAGTTACTGCGCAGCCACCCTGGCCCTTACAGGCACCCTGCCCGGCACAGTCATTGGTGGCTGTTTTGCAACCATTGAGGCCAGCACATTGATTTTGACCGGCGCAACTCGTGGCGGCTACTTTAAGAACGAGCTCTTTGCTGTCCGCATCGAGAGATTCATAAAGCGCTTTTGAGCTGGCACTTAGCTGTGGTAACAGCTGATCTTCACTGACGGCGCTAGTTTGGCCGCCGATTTCGATTGGATTTTCCACTGAATCGCCGGTGTCGCTTCCACCGCCACAGCTTGCAAGAATTCCACTTGAGAGCCCTATTAGAGCCAGTTTGCTAAGATCTGCCTTCTTCATTGAAAAACCCCGTCGTGTCATTAAATTTGATAAACCCTTGATACCGTAAAGAAATTTAAACTGCAAATCAAACGGTTCTTGAGGGAAAAACGCGCCTGCTGGTAGAATGGTGTCTATTCAATTTTATAATAAAGAGGATAAAAACATGATCATTCGCTCTCTCTGCCTGGCACTAATCCTTATGACTACTAGTGGCCTACATGCGCATTCTGAAAACCTGCCGACGGCAGATGATCTCGGTAAGGCGCCGCTACAGCGGGGCATTAGGGACGCCAAACAGCGCAAGCCCAATTGGCGGCCGAGGGTGATTGAAGCATACGAAAATGGTGCGCCTAAACGAGTCGTTTACTACGAACCAACAAAAGAGATGACGGAACGTCCAGTACGGGAAATGAACTACGATCGGAAAAATCGGGTGCGCTCAACGACAGACCTAGTGGTTGTCGAGGAGGGAAGCAGGGAGGCGCTGCAGTTTGAGACGACGGTGATCCCGCACGGAGCAGCCCTCACGTATTACCCGAATGGGTTGGTAGAAACGAGTGCCCAGTTTGCAATGGGGGTTCAGATGGGACGAGTGCTCGGGTTTCATTCTGATGGACACCCTGCCTCGGCGGTCGCTTATAAAGAGGGGGTCCCTCACGGTCAGTACGAGAGCTTTTTTCCGACGGGGGTGAAAAAGGAGAGTGGCGAATACGCGATGGGGAAGCCTGTGGGCAAGTGGGAAACATTTGACAGTGATGGAAGTCGCCTTACCTTGAATCACTACGAGGAAGGGGTTCTAGAGGGGGAGTCGACAGAGTGGCTGGAGAATGGAACGCTCAAGGCGACACGTACGTTTTCTGAGGGAGTTCTTCATAGCTTCAACGGCAACCCAGCAGTGACGATTTATCACCCCAATGGGGCAGTGGCGGAGGTGCGTGACTACCAGCATGGACAGCCAAGCGGCATGCATATTGGCTATCATGACAACGGCAGGGAGCAACATCGCTGTGCCTACGAGGCGGGAGAGCAGGAGGGAGAGGAGAAATTCTTTCTGAGTGATGGCACTCTTAGTGGTTCAGGACACTACAAAGCGGGTAAAAAAGTGGGGAAGCACTCGCTTCGCTACCCTGACAATGCGTTGGCTTACGAGGCGACATATGATTCCGATGGCAAACTATTGGCACCGATCAAAGAATACCACGAAAATGGGACGCTCAAGGCTGAATATTGGTCGAACGATGAGGGGTACGAAAAGGAGTTCAAGGAGTGGTACGAGAGTGGTAAGCCAAAGGTTGCATACGCCTATTCGATGGGCCATTTCTTTGGCGAGCAAAAGGAGTACCACGAAAATGGCAAGCTTGCTGTTTGCGGCACCTACAATGAGAATGGGGAACGCCATGGCCTTCATGAGGAGTGGTTTTCTAATGGAAAGCGCTCGATCCGTATCGAATGGGAGCTGGGTAACAGGAATGGGTTGAGCGAGGAGTGGTTCGAGAATGGTCAGCTGAAGCGGAGCGAAAGAAACGTCGCGGGTAGCCTCGAGGGCGAACAGAAGGTTTGGAATGAGTCAGGTACTCTAATTGGCCATGCTCACTTTAAAAAGGGACAAAAAGATGGGACGTATGAGGAGTGGGCTGACAATGGCACGCAGACTCTTACCGCTAGCTATGTGGCGGATCAGTTGGATGGAGAGCTCACTCTCTCATTTGATAATGGTCAGGTTCGACGCAGAGCATCCTATAACAATGGCGTTTTGCAGGGAACTGAGCAGTTCTTTCACCCCGATGGGGCCAAAGCCGCTTATGTAACGTATAACGAGAAAGGAGAGCTCGACGGTTCTCGAAAAATCTGGTTTCCTGACGGAACGTTGATGCAGGAGCAAAGCTATTCCAATGGTAAACCTGTCGGTGAACACCGCGAGCTCTACACGCAAAAGGTACAGGGAGAGCACCCTCTTTACCGTGTCATGAGTTTCGATGAGGAGGGAGAACTTCACGGGGAGCAATTGACCTACTGGCCCAATGGCGAACCGCGAATGGAAATTGGATATGAGCACGGGGTACTTCATGGCGAGAAGGTGCAGTGGACGAAAGATGGATTCGCTGTGGAAGAGGCAACGTACGCTCAGGGGCTGCTAGAAGGGCCCTATTTTGAGGTGCTTGCCGATGGCAGGGAGGTTGTTTACAACTACCGTGGAAACCTCCAACACGGGCTGCAAGAGGTCTATTTTCCAGGTGACCGCTTTTTTGGTCGAGTGAAGGCCCTAGAGGCTTCCTACATTGATGGGGAGTTAGATGGAGAGGCAATCGAATATAACCAGGCGGGAACCAAGATCGTAAGTACGCTGTACAAACAGGGAAAGCGCGAAGGCGTGGCAACGATGTACACGGAAAATGGCAAGCTGTCAATGACGGTGGCCTACGTAAACGATCTCCAACATGGCCCCGCAATTAAGTACTTTTCTGGCGGAAAGATAGAGGTCGAAGCGAACTTCGTTCAGGGAAACCTTGAAGGTGAGGAGAAGGGATTCAATGAGAAAGGGATCTTAACTAGTAGCAGGCACTATGAAAAAGGTCACCTCAACGGGCTTGTTAGAGAGTGGAACGACAAAGGCATTTTGACATTTGAAGCGGAATACAAAGATGGACTCCGCAATGGAAAGTTCAATAAGTATTATGGTGATGGCTCTCCTCGCGTGCAGCAATCGTATCAAAATGACAAGTTGCATGGTGCGAAAAAAGTATATGATAGCAGCGGTGAGGTCTCGGTGACCGAATATGCGAATGGACGCAAAGCGGCATGAGCCGAGTTCTCCCTTGTTGGAAGTGTGGGAAGTCTTACGAGATTCCCGAGCAAAAGCTTATGTTTCGAGCGGAGTGCGACGAGTGTGGAAGCTATCTCCACTGCTGTCGCAACTGCAAACACTACAAGCCGGGGCTGCCAAATGATTGCTGGATTCCAAATACGGAACCGGTAGTCGATAGGGAGGTTCGGAATCTCTGCGAGGAGTTTGAGCCTCTCGGCGAGCAGATCAAAAAGAGTGCCGCAGACGACGCGCGCCGCAAGCTCTTTGGTGATGAACCCGACGACAAGCCTCCAAGCTCTCCCATCGATTCACTCTTTAAGGACTAAAAAAAAAGCCCCGCTAAGCGGGGCTTTGATTCTCAACGGAAAGAGAGGGATTCGAACCCTCGGTACCCTTACGAGTACTCGTCCTTAGCAGGGACGTGCTTTCGGCCACTCAGCCATCTTTCCCCGTCCAAATGAGGCTCCCAGCATACCAAGCTTCCTCATTTTCCGCAATTTGATTGGAAAGCTAGTCATTCGGCTCGCTTAATCCTCGACAATCGAAAACAATCAATGGTCTACAATAATTTTAATGTCTTACGTTCAGACTGTCCCTTCGCCGCTCTCCATTGTTGAATAATTGCTTTAATGCAATTGCCCTACTCGAAATGTCGAAGGGTGGCATAGAATCACACTTTTCGCCCTGATGCCCTCTGTCCTAAGGGTTCATTTGCACCTGTGGAATGGAGTCGTCAGCTTTTGCGCCGAAGGCTCCTGTTACTGCTTTGGTTCCATTGGAGGCGCCGTAGCTGCCTGCCATTTCGTCCGCGTAAAAACCGCCGCCAAAGGTGCCGTTGCCGCCGCCATTGAGGGTCGCTGAACCGGAGAAGCCTGCTGTGGCCTGATCAATCAGTCCATTGAGTCCAACTTGCTCTGGACCTAGGTTTAGATTGCCAGTAACTGCTCCCGAATTAAAGTTGACACTGACGCTAGCTGACCCAAAAGCGTTGTAGGCGCCTCCAGAATCAAAGATGGTGCCGGTGGTCACTCCTGTATACGTCACGACCGGATCGGGGCGTGCGGAGAGCGCGGAGAAATCAGGAATGAGGTCGCTTGTACCCCCTTGGTTGCGTCGTCCGATACCAAAGTACCCATAGGCGCGCTCGTCGGCTCCGCTATCTTTGGAGCCCCAGATGCCCCACGTTATGTGCTCAAAGTTTTCTAATCCGGGCATGCTGAGGATGAAGGAGTTGTCGGGATCCAAAGGACGACTCCCGGCCACGTTGTCAAGAGTCACCATGGTGCCTGTTCCAGTGGTGGGGTTTATCTTGGAAAAGAAGCTATCTTTATCGATGAAGGTGTTTACGGAGTCTTGAGTAAACTCTAGCACTTGTCCACTGGCCCCTAGGGTGATGGTACCGGTACTTGCGAAGTTGTTAGGATCGGTGTTCATCACAACAGCCAGTGCTGGTCCGTCAAGGTGACGAACGACTGCGGTCCCGCTGGTCTCATCGATCCAAACGCCATGAGCTGTACCACTATATCCGTCGTTGCTGATGGTTCCACTATCCTGGTGCCCGGCAATTCCAACGCCGTAGGCGAATGGGTCGCCAGTATTGGCGCCGTCCTGACCATAATCAAGGATTAGGCTTTCCGCATTAGGTCCAACATGACGTCCAACAAGAGCCGTAGCACTTGCTACAGCGTTGCTGATGATGCCGTTTGTGCCGTCGTTAAAGCCCTCGGTGGAAAAGATCGTAATATCCGTAGAGAATCCATTTTCTGTGGCGCTGTCGGTGCCCCCCTTGCCAATCAGTACCGTTCCATCGGGCATACGTCCGAGGATCCGAACTTCGCTGGTGCTGAAGTCAAATCCAACGGTAAGGCTTCCCTGCTCGCTGTGCACCATGGGTCCTGACCCTGTGATCGCAGTCGGGGTATAAGAAGCGTTGTTAGGGTCGTCACCGAACTCTGGAACGTCCCACAGTTGATCGAGCATCATTCCAGTCATGCCGTTGGGCTGAACAAACGACTGCATGATTCCACCACGATAGACATGACGATTGCCGGTGAGGTTAAGTTTAGCTGCTGTATCTGCTCCTCCAGCATTAATCACTGTTGCGGTTCCAGCTACCCAGAAGTTATGCTGGCCGGGGTAGATGATGGGTTCGTTGATGCTGTTCTCTTCTACGATGTTCCACGTGCCCCACATCACGTCTGTTGGTGTTTGGTGGTAGCCATTGATGTCCATCATCTCTGGCAGATCAGCAGCGACGATGAAGCTTGTACCATTGACAATGTCATTCCCGTTGCCGTCGCTTCCTTGTAAGGTCGCGGCGATGAATTCACGCTCCAACGCGGCGTTGTCGGACCCTAGAGTAACTGCCATGTTGTATCCGTTGTCGAGGTTCATCCCACCAGTCACCTGATTGGCGCTAAAGGTAGCAGCGAGGGAAAGGTTGCTGAGGTTGGCTGACTGAACGGAGGTGAAGCCTGTTCCCGATGCGCGGAGTCCACGCCCGGATCCGGTAAAGGTGCCATCTGGTGTTGACTCAGGCTGTTCGCCTATTTCTCTGAATCCAGCCGCGATAAACTGCGTGTTGGCGTCCGCTCCCGTGATGGCAAGTCCATCTTGATTGTTACCAAAAAGGTGGCCTGATCCCGTTAGGGTGTCGAGAGTGTTGAACTGCATCCCATAGGTGGGGCTGGTTTGTGTGAGCAGTCCAGGTAGTTTGACATGGGAGGGTTGAAATCCGAGGTTGGAGTAGAACTTTACGTTTGTGATGCTTCCATCATCTCCTACATCACCGAAGTAGAGAGTCTGTGCGAAGTCACTTCGTCTTTTGTCAAAATGATCGTCATTTACATAGTTCTCATCTGAATAATCGAACGACCCTTGATTGTCAGAATGATGCCCGTCGTGCAGCATCATATTGCTCGTCATGCCAACCATCTTACCAGAGCCATAGTCGACTGCTGAGCTGTTTGAGAATCCAGGATTGAGAACTTGGTTGTTTCTAACGAGGATACTGCCGACCATTTCCCCGTTGTCGCCGGAAGCATCACTGTTATAGTCACGATCGCTGTCAGATGAGAAGAAGGCGATTCCACTATTGGGTGTGGTGGCGACTGTTGACGGCGTTCCGTAGGCCATGAGCTCGAGTGTTTCTCCATTCGACTCTTCGTAGCGATTGACTAGGGTAAAGTCTCCGTCATGACTATATTCACGCTGCCATAGCAGATCGCTGTCGTTTGGTGTGTCTTCGTAGATGCGATCTGCACCATTCGAGTTGGGTAGATGAGAAGGCATCCCAAAGTAGGTGCCATCGTTGTCCCTATGAATGATTTGGTCGGCACCTTGGTCGTAGGAATCGACGGATATGGTCCTGCTGTATCCGCTTAGCGTGTTTGCGTCGCCGAATAGGCTGACTCCAACGCCAGTATAGGTGTTCACAATCTGCGGCGGCGGTGTAGTAGTGCTCTGCTCATCTTCTGGCGCATAGTATTCTGTAGGTTCCTCTATTGTACCTACTACAAGATCAGAAAGATCATTAGAGAGTTCGGTGAAGGCAGCAAAGTCGAAATCTCCTTCGAACTCCATTGACTGGTATTCCGGGTCGAACATCGGAGGTTCGTGTCCATCCATCCCTTCGAAGTAAGGTTCTAGCCCGGCGGTGTCTCCCATCTGCTCCATTGGTGGAGCTTCGTGTCCTTCGCCGCCTCCTTCATAGGCAGCCAGGTTGGCGGAGTCACCTCTGTCACCCATGCGTCTCTGCTGTCGTTCGAATCCTCTTCCGGACCGTTCCCTTCCTGGTCGGGGTCCACGCCGGTTGTTAGCCATCTTGTCGTCACGACCTTCATTGGCTTCGTGCTCATCGGGCTCCTGTTGATCATCCGGACCATGAGCCATCATGCGATCTCTGCGCTCTTTCTTAGGCTCGCCATCCTTGGCGGCGCTCTTTTTATCGTGCTCTTCTTTAGGTGCAGGTTCCTCAGAATTTTGCTCTTCCTGGCCTTCCTTTTGGGTGTCGCCAACCTGAGCTTTCTCGCTCTTCTTTTCCTCTCTAAGCTCTCTTTTGGCGCTGTCTCCACCCTTCTTGGCGGCTTTAGCTTTTGCCTTTTCCTGCTTTTTCGCTTTTGTCTTGGCTGTAGCGATTCTCTTCTCTGTTTTTTTTGTGTAGTTAGCTACGAGAGAACCGGAGAATTTGACATTCTGTGAGACTTTCCCCCCTGGATCGATCATTAGACCTTTACCGGAGGAGGTGATGTCAGGTAGGGGTTGTGTGGCACCCGGAAGTGTTGCCATGATCCCTTTACCCCCGGTCTTCATCAGTTGGAGTCCTTGTGGCACTCCTGGTAGCTTACCGTTACTTGTCATCAGCTCACCAGAGGAGCCGCGAATACCAATTGTCGCTGTGGTGGTGTGAATCTTGTAGTTCTGGGGTGCAATTTTAGCGATTTTTCCGGCCATGAACTTAAGTGCACCATTCTCAACCTTAAGTTCAGATCGAGCTTGGTTCTTTTTTGCGTCGTAATAATAATCCTGCACGGTGAAGTCACTACTACCCGCCAGACTGATTTTTGAGCGGTCAAGGAAATTGACCTGCACAAAACTCTGGAATTTAGTCTCAATTCGATCACCTACGTAGACAGGTGATTTCAGCTTTGCTTGTCGGCGGCTCCCATCGGGACTGATGATTACGGCCTCCCCTTTTAGGGAAAGAACCATTCCGACAGGTGCTTTTTTCGCTTCAACAGCCAGCAAGTGAGTGCTGGTGAGGAGAAAAAATGCGCTAAAAACGTTGAGAAAAAGTGACTTTGCGCTAGGCATGGGACTAAATCCTTTTGATTCCGTGGCATTCTTAAGCCAACTCTCTGGAGTTCGCCAGAAGAGTAGTCGGAACAAAGGACGTGGAAATTAAGCGTTATCTTTTGTAGGGGTGCTCAAGCGAAAGAGGCGCTGTGCATTAGCTGTTGTAGCAGTGGCCAGCTCCTCTACAGAAATGTTGCGCTCGGCTGCGATGCAAACGGCAGTCTCTGGGAGGTAGGCGGGCTCGTTACGTTTGCCACGGTGACTCTGAGGAGCTAGGTAGGGGGTGTCCGTTTCGATCAGAAGTCGCTCCAATGGAACAATTTTGGCAACTTCCCGTAATTCCTGACTCCTCTTGAAGGTGACAATTCCGGAAAGAGAGAGATACCAGTCACGTTGGATCACTTGTTCCGCTTCCTGTAGGGACCCCGTGAAGCAATGAAGGACGCCTGGTGCTCCCGCATATTCAGCGTCTTGGATCTCAAAGAAGTCAGTGAAGGCATCTCGACAATGGATGACGACTGGCAGATCGCACTCAAGAGCGAGATGAAAGTAGCGTCGAAGAAAGTCTTTCTGTATCTCCTTAGCGGAGTGTGTGTAGTAATAATCGAGTCCAGTTTCGCCCACAGCCACTAACTTCCCCGATCGTGCCGCTTCTGCCATTACGGGAAAAACCTCATCTCCCTCTTTTTCAACATCGTGCGGTGTTGTGGAGGCCACATTGTGCACCCAGGGGAACTCCTGAACTAATTCAATGCCGCGCTCAAGTGTGGGGATATCGGTGCAGATATTGATGATGGAGGTAACGCCTGCCGCCTGAGCGCGCTGAAGGAGGTCAGGTAGATCGGAGTAAACCGTGTTGGCGGTAAGGTGGGCGTGACTGTCGATGTACACTATTCGGCCTCTAGGGTGTTCAGAGCTTCTATGATGGTGCCCTTGGTGAGGGTCTGTGGCAAAATTAATGGGGAGGCAGTTGAATCTCTGCCATACAATACGTAGAGCGGTACGCCATTTCGACCGAACCTTTTGAGCGCTTGGTAGATGGCTGGACCGCGCCGTGTCCAGTCGGCTCGCATGCGAACGACACCGAGATCTTCGAAGCGCTGTTCGACATCATCCAATCCAAGAAAAATCTCGTTTCCTTGGCAGATGATGCACCAGTTGGCGGTGAAATCGAGAAAGACCGGTTTGCCTTCTGCGCGTAGCTCGTTGAGGTGCTCCTCGGAATATGGAATCCATTGGTCGTTATGCGCGTCGGTAAGGGTATTGGGGATGGCGAGTTTGAGTCCGATGGCGACCAAAATGACAACAAACCCGTAGGTGATGATGCGCTGTTTCCCTCTTTTTGGTGGCTGCGCCCACTTGCCGTACGCCCAGCAGGCGGCGCCAATGGCGACAAATCCGGCGAGGAGAAAGCTCATGGCGAGCGTGTCCGTTTGCGCACCGAAAACCCAAGCGAGCCAAACAACGCAGGCGAAAAGAAGGAATCCCATGACTTCCTTAAACAAGACCATCCATGGCCCTGGTTTCGGAAGGAAGCGAACGAGACCTGGGAATGCGGAGAGGAGGAGATAGGGCGAGGCCATGCCAAGACCCATGGAGGTAAAAATAGTGAAGGCTTCAACGGGGCTTACAGTAACCACATAGCCTAGAACGGGTCCGAGAAACGGCCCGGTGCAAGGAGTCGCCACAACAGTGGCCAACACGCCACTCCAGAAGGCGTTGCCACCGCGATCCAATCCACCCGCCTTAGCGGCAACGGTAAGGCCCATTTCGAAGACACCCACCATGCTAAGACCCAGAACAAAAAGAATGATGGCGAGCAGAGCGACAAAGCGGGGGTCTTGGAGCTGGAATCCCCAGCCAACGGCTTCCCCTATGCTCTGCAAAAACAAGAGAGACCCTGCCAATGCCCAAAAGGAAAGCAATACGCCGAGGGTGAAGGCGAGACCGTGGCGCAGGATGTGTGCGCGATTCCCTTCTGCCATGCGGACAAAGCTCATCACTTTTAAGGAAATTACGGGTAGCACGCATGGCATCAGATTCAGAATAAGGCCACCAAGAAAGGCAAATCCGATTGCGGGGAGAATTTGATTGATCTCACTCACAATGGAACCCCTAGGCTCAAATGCGGCAAACAAAGCCGTTACAGCAGGATCTGGGGCGGTGGTCAAGGAGGTGGCTGGCAAACTAAGGGAAACGGTTTTCGCTCCGGGTATGCATGCCTTTTCACAGGCTATCCAAGTGACCTCCCCGAGGAGTTCTATAGAAGAACCGGCTGTGAGGTGACTAGGTGGGGTTACTTCGGAAATGAGTAGTACTTCATGGCGGTAGCCCCAGCTTGGGATCCCAGCCGTATCGAATTCCTTATCTTTCGGAAAGTGAAGAGGAGACGCGATGAATCCATCCGGTAGCTGCCAGGTCACCTCGGGGGAGGGACTCGGATTATCCGTCGCGTCGGAATAAATATGCCATTCGCCATCCATCTGAAAGTGAAGCCCTACACGAAATGGCTCGCCAGGACGAACTTCGTTCTGTTCAGCAACCAAAGTAACTTGGACAGGAGAAGCGGAAAGGGGCAGCGAGGCAAAGAGCCAAAAAAGAAGGGAAATAAGGTGCATCGCAGGTGTGCTCTCAGGGTAGGTCCTCGGTGAGAATAGCAGTCCTCTCTCATTATATGCGACCAGGTCGATTTGGATAATTAAAAAAAATTAAAATATACTTTCTGTGATACAGTCTGCTAGCAAAACCCATTAATTATCAGGACGATCATGATCAAGCTCGGCGTCATCGGAACATCAAAAAAACCAAACGAGCGGCGCGTGCCGATTCACCCGGATCACCTCCAACGTATTCCTCAGGAACTAAGAGAGCAGTTGGTATTTGAAAAAGGCTACGGAAAGCCATTTGATGTCTCCGACTCAGAGCTTGCCGCGCTGTCAAGTGGCGCTACGATGGACCGAGAAGAACTACTCACAGACCTCGGCAACGTCATCATTGCCAAACCAGTTTTGTCAGATCTCCAGAGCCTTCGCAAAGAGGGAATGCTTTGGGGGTACCCTCACTGCACGCAGCAACGATCCATAACGCAAGAGGCAATCGAAAGAAAACTTACGCTTATCGCGTTTGAGGAGATGTTTGTTTGGGGACCAAATGGAGTGGCTGGGCGCCACACATTCTACAAAAATAACGAGTTGGCGGGTTACAGCGCGGTTCTTCACGCGCTCGATTTAAAAGGAATCGATGGTCACTACGGAAACCAGAGAAAAGTGATCATCTTGAGCTTTGGCGCGGTAAGTAGAGGTGCCATATACGCTCTTAAGGCGAGGGGGTTCCGAGACATTACGATATGTATTCAAAGACCTGATCATGAGGTTCGAGAGGAGGTGTTGGATTGCCACTATGTTCGCCTACAAGATGGAAAAGAAAATGAGCCTAGGTTATGGGCTTTTGAGCATGACGGCAAAAGGCTGCCCTTTCATGAGATGGTCCAGGAGGCGGATATTATCGTGAATGGTGGCTATC
>JBFIDQ010000067.1:0-11583 GCA_041603795.1 Chlamydiales bacterium | reverse complement strand
GTACCCCAGGTTCCGCATGCGCTCCACCTGGGGCTAGGTGCCACTGCTGCTGCCGCAGCAAAGAAACCCACTCTGTCCAGCGACAATTATGGTTGCCGACCCTATTTCTAGAGTCTGATTTAAAAAATATTCTCACCTCTAGATTGCGTTACACCCATAGCCACGCTTTAAAAAGAGGAGCCAGGCTCACTTAGAAAGGCGAGCTCTTCAGGCGTCGAATTGCGACCTAGTACGGAATTCCTGTGGGGGTACCGCCCAAATCTATCGATGATCGCTTTGTGTTTGAGCTCAAAGTCATAGTTGCCCTCCATGCCCTCACTCCGAAAAAGCTTCACCGCCTCCTCGTGAATGAGGCGCGATTCACTATGCATATACGGCAGAAGAATGAAGGCAGCGCGGCGAGGATCTACCTCCAGATGCAGACCACGCCTCACCGCCTCTTGGGCAAGCACCAGAGCAACAGAATCGGCTGAAAAGGCCACTGCTTGATTGCGATAAATATTTCGTGAAAACTGGTCCAAAATAAGAATCTCGGCCAGCCGCCCCTCAACACTACCACGCCACGAAAACAGCTCCCCCGCCACCGCCCCAGCATGCAACTTGCCAAAGCGAGTAGCAATCAGCCGATCCACTTGCAGATCCTTCGTCCACCACTGCGCCGGCTTCAATTCTTCAAACCAAAATGAGAGGACTTCATCAATCACGGCGAACCTTTGGTTTATTTTTTGCGAGGTTCCAGGTTTGAAAAATCAGGAAAACAATGGCCCTTCGGGTGATGAACCACCCGAACATTAGAGACGCCCTCAAAAAAGGACGCTGTGCTTTGTTGTGCAACGTCCATCTTAAAAGTGCCCCAATCCTGCTCGCCTAAGGCAAAACAGTAATGCGTTGAGGACCCTGCAATCAAGTCACTTATGCGGTCCATTGAGTAAACCATATCGAGCCCTGGAATGACGATTTGTCCTTGTCCGGACCAAAGCACTTTTGCATTGAGTGAAGAAAAGCCTGCGGCGACGGTCACCGCCGTTGGCTCTGCTTGCAAAGCAACATACAAGGCCGCTGTGCCCCCCTGAGAGAGGCCAAATAAATGCGTCTGGTGATACTCCTTCTTCATCCATTTAAGCCACGCCATGGCGTCCACTAGGTAACGCGCGGAAAGTGACTCCCCTCGGTTCAGCAGCGCATTGAGATAAAAATCGGGATGCAGCTTAAACGCCCCATTATGGATCGCCATCACGTCCTCATTGGGCTTTACGAGCACCAAAGTGTCGTGACGCTCCGCAAGTTCTGCAAAGATCGGACCATGATAATTATCGGGTACTCCCTGGACGATTGCACTACTTTGGTTCGTTCCTGACCCAGGAATGAGGAGCGCGGCGCTCTGGCGACTCGATGGGGTCCCATAGCAATACGTGTCATAGGAATTGTCGCCTAGGCGATAGCGCAAATGTGAGCACTCGGCGCGCTCGTGCTGGATCACCTCCAGCGACTCATACGCCTCCCAAAAAAGGCCAACAGGCAACCCCAATGTGGCAATTTGCTGGGAGAGCGCGTCGATGCTAAGTGTCGCTGGATTGAGTCGCCCAGCAGACAGCAACGGATCGGTAAAAGCAAAGCGAAGGAGTTCCCCATCGCCTCCCTTATACCGAATCTGACGCGACGCCCGCTTCTTCTTTCGCTCGTTGAGGAAGCGATGGACTGCTCGCTTCCACAGTGGCTCTGCTGCAGGTTCAGACAAAGTGCACCTCCGCGACGGACCATACGCAATGAAGCGACCTCATGCAAGCGCGAGAGTGGGGTGAGTCTCTTCCCTCACCCGATCACCGAAGACGTAATCAAGTTTCTTAAGACCGTGGACGTGAGGATCGCCATCATTTTTCACGTAGACCAGGTTCTTTCTGCCGTAGACGATAAGAAGATAGCGAGCAAAGCTCGACTTCTTGGCGAGCCGTTCGAAAGGGATCGGTGTCGTTGCCGGTATGAAGAGTCCACTACCCGCCTCCGTTGGAAAAAACGGATCTTCAGCAGTATGACCGCTCGTCTGTAGGCAAAGAATCACTCCGCCTACTATTCCCTGAAACGCACTCACCTCTTCCAAGGAGGCGCTAGCCGGATAGAGTTCCCTCTTATTTTCCTTTGGCTGGGTCGGCACGAGAAGCTGACTGTATGCAAAGCGAAGCGGAGAAATCAGGAGCAGCTCAGCTGCAGCCTGTGCTATTGGCCGACTAAGCGTTACCTTACTTAACAAAGGGTTGTCGCGAAAGAGGTCACGTCCCGACAAAAGAATCTCCTCCTGCGACCGTTCTTTCGGACGGATACAGCTGAGAGCCTCCTCAACTTGCTTTGGAGTAAGGAGCTCAGCGAGCTCAAGCTTGCCCTCTTTTTGAAAGTGATGCCGCTGGTCGGCGGTAAGCGCAAACCGCATGCTACCCCTTTATTTCTTAATAGGTTATTGTCATAAAAGTTTACGTCAATTGCAGGTAAAAAGTAAACGGTGACGAGCCCATTTCAAACATTAACTACTCAGATTCCTGAAATCGAAGCCAAGCTAGGCCATGAATTCAAAAACAAAGATCTAATTACTCAAGCATTCCTCCATCGCTCGTTTACCAACGAGTCGCCACTCTGTCCCCTGCATCACAACGAGCGACTAGAATTTTTAGGCGATGCCGTTCTAGGCCTCATTGCAGCCGACTATTTTTTCAAAGAGCTGCCAGGCACCCCGGAAGGTGAGCTTACGCACCTCAGAGCACGGCTTGTCGAAGGCAGCGCATGCACCACCTTTCTAAACAGACTCGATCTACTGCACTACATACTGCTTGGAAAAGGAGAACGTCGGGCCGATGGCCGCGGTCGCAATTCCATTGCAGCCGACCTCTTTGAAGCTCTCATTGGCGCCATCTTTCTCGACGAAGGGTTTAAGGCGACGGAAAATGGTTCCACGCAAAGTTTAGTAAGGAACTTCGTGAGGTCCTCGAGCGCCCAATGCGCAATTTCAAAGCCGACCTACAGGACTATTCCCAAAAGGCAACGCAGTCACCGCCGACTTATGAGGTCCGTATAGAAGAGGGCCCTGATCATAATAGGATCTACGAGGTGGCCGTTCTAGTTGCTGACGAAGAAGTCGGCTACGGAAAAGGTCGATCCAAAAAAGAAGCGCAGCAGGCCGCAGCAGAAGACGCAATCAAACGTTTGGAGCAAAGCAACGATGGCCAAGACAAAGAGTAAAACCATCTGGTGCTGTATTGAGTGCGGTGCCAAGCAGACGAAGTGGGTCGGACAGTGTCCCACCTGTCGCGAATGGAACAGCCTCAAAGAAGAAATCGAACTACCCCCTGTTTCCAGCAAGTTCGAATCGAAAGGCATCGAGCCTGCAAAGCCCATACGACTCACGGACGTCAAACACAGTGACACCCCACGGGTGGTTACCAATGTTCGCGAATTTGACCGACTCATTGGTGGTGGAATCGTTCCAGGAACGTTGGCACTAGTAGGCGGCGATCCGGGCATCGGCAAGTCCACCCTCCTTCTACAGATCTCCAATGTCCTCGCAAAGCAAGGCCTTACCGTACTATACATTTGTGGTGAGGAATCCGTAGAACAGACGGCGATGCGAGCAGAGCGCCTCGACATTGCTAGTGAAAATCTCCTACTCCTTAATGAGACCAACTTTTCCCTCATTCGCGCCCATATTGAAAACATTCAGCCCCACATCATCGTTGTCGACTCGATACAGATCATTTATAAAGACGACATTACGAGCGCTCCGGGTTCTGTGACTCAAGTTCGTGAGGTCACCACTGAGTTCATGCACCTATCCAAGGGGCGAGGGATCTCCATCTTCCTTGTGGGTCATGTCACTAAATCTGGTGAGCTCGCCGGACCTCGAGTCCTGGAGCATTTGGTCGATACGGTTCTCTACTTCGAAGGCGACAAGCAGCACAACTACCGCATGCTGCGCTCCGTGAAGAATCGATTCGGCCCAACTGACGAAGTCGCGGTCTTTCAGATGACCTCCAAGGGCCTTGCTGAGGTGCCTAATCCGTCCGAAGTCTTCCTTGAGGAGCGCCGCAAGAACCTCTCCGGTTCGGTCATTACACCGACAATTGAGGGATCACGTCCAATCCTCATCGAACTACAAGCGTTGGTCACCGAAAGTCCCTACAGCACCCCCTCAAGGCGCTGTGCGGGATTCGATCAAAATCGACTCAACCTTCTACTGGCCGTTCTCGAGCGGCGAGTGGGATACAAGATGCACAAGAGTGATGTCTTCGTCTCCATTGCGGGGGGACTTCGTATCCAGGAGACGGCTATCGATTTGGGTATCCTGATGGCTGTCGCCTCGTCACTCTGCAATAAGGCAATTGACCCGGAAACGGTCATCATTGGCGAGGTAGGGCTGGGAGGCGAGATTCGTAGCATTCCACGTATTGAGGCGAGAATTAAAGAAGCGGCCAACCTAGGGTTTAGTCGAGCCATTGTCCCTTCCCGCAACACCCGCGGGGTACCCAAGGAGCTGCTCAATAGCATACAGATCACGGGCGTCGATCTCGTAGAGGAGGCAATCCATGCACTCATCACATAAAACCTACCCAATCACTGTGGGTGGACGCAGCTCTAAACTCAGTCAGGTGCAGATTGAAGAGGTGCTAGCGGAGCTAAATAAACATCACCCCGCGGTCGGATTCATTCCCTACTTAATGGAAACGACAGGCGATCTAGATCAGGAAACCTCCCTAAGGGATCTCGGCAAAACGGACTTCTTCACCCGGGAAGTCGACGTAGCACAGGCCCACGGAGAGTTTCGAATTTCAATCCACTCAGCAAAAGACCTTCCCGAAATCCTCCACCCGGAACTAGAAATTTTAGCCATCACGAAAGGGGTGAGTGCCGCTGACTCCCTAGTCATTCCCGAGGGAGAGACTCTCGACTCGCTTCCAAGTGGAGCGCTCATTGCCACCTCGTCGGAGCGACGCGAAGAGGCTGTGAAGGTACTGAGGGCTGATCTTCAATTTGTCGATATCCGCGGCACGATCGAGAAGCGACTCGAACAGCTCGATATGGGGCGTGTTGATGGAGTCGTGATTGCCGAGGCGGCCCTCATCCGCCTGCGCCTCACGCACCACAACCGCATCACCCTACCTGAGGAAACTGTTGAGTTGCAGGGACAGCTTGCTATCGTCGGCCGCGAAGGCGACGAGGAAATGCGCCACCTCTTTTCCTGCATCGACAGCCGATGATCCAGCGCATTCTGTACCTCGGACTCCGCCCTCCAGACCATCTAGAGGGGGAAGTCACGCACTACCCCATGATCCAAATAGAGCCCCTAGATTTAACGCCCTGCATCGACGCATGGTCAGATGCCACACACGTACTCTTTACGAGTCAGAGCAGCGTCAAACTGCTAGCGCCTCATCTCAACTTCGAAGAAAAAACGATCGTTGCAGTCGGAAAAGAAACAGCACGCCTCCTCCCGTCACCACTCATCGCAACAGAGGAAACCGCCGAGGGAGTCATAGCAGTGCTAAAAACGCTCGATCTTACAGAGGCCAAGATCCTGTGGCCGCACTCCCTCTTATCACGGCGCATCATCTCCGACTACTTAAGAGCACAAAAAATAGAGTTCCGGGAATTCGCCATCTACACAACGATTTCCCAAGCTCCGCTCCCAATACCGGATCTAAGGGAATTCGACTGCATCTATTTCACGAGTCCATCTACGGTCGACGCCTTTGCAAAGGTCTGGCCAGAACCACCAAATCATCTAGAGCTTAGGGCCATCGGAAAGATTACCGCAAAGAAAATTAAGCTCGAGTTCTAAGGGTCGCATTCCCATTTTTCGGGCTAGTTTTTAGAGGCAACGCCTCGGCAGAACTAGTCCGAAACCCTGTTGCGTCGAGGGAATGCGTCCGTTCTAAACGACTCTCTTTGCTTCCTCGAGTTGAACCGCATTCAGCGCGAATCTTGCGCGCTCTGTATGGCGATAGAGGTCGGCTAGAACGAGCTCATTCTCCCATCTTTTTATAACAATCCTGGTCCACCTAAACTTAGCCTCTGAATTCCATGGTCGCCTAGTGGGACGTAGAATAGATTTAACAACTTTCTCATTGAATTTTTGACGTTCTGCTGGGGGGAGATTCTTCGATCCGGGCACATTAAAATCCAATTGGCTGCAGGTATTAAGAACTTCAAAGGCTGCTTTCGAAACGCGACTAGTATAGGCGATCGAGTTGCTCGCAATCACCTTCTCCGCAATTTTTTTATAGTGCGTTAACTTGGCGCTTTTGGTCATTGACTCAGGTGAAATAAAAAAACAAATAGGAGTCTCCTCCTTAAGATTTCTGTTGATTGCATGTAAGGTATTGAGGAGCACTTCTTCAATCGCCCCTTTACGAGTCTCATCGGCCGACCACCCTTCCCTAATTCTATTAAATTTTCCAAGTTTTTGGAACCGGCCATGCTTATCTACGGTAAGGCTTAAAATCGAGTGGCGATGAATCGCCACACAGTTCTGTTCGATTAGCTGATGTTCGTACCCTTGTGGTGCTAACAGTGGCGCATATGACATGGAATTCCCCTCTCTTTTTCAACCAAAAAAGTTAATAACGAATTCCCCCGTATACGAGATCATTCAGTTAAGACGCAAGGAAAGACTACATATTTTCGAGGATGCAAAGTTCATCGAGGGACGCTGGGAAATGGATTGATTGCAATCGCATTATTTCAATTATTCAACAGCAGAGAGCGTGCGAAAGGGCAGGCAAGATGTAGCTATCTGAATGTAAAGCATTAATAATGCTGCGGTTTAAAATAATTTAAACGCAGAGGCGGGGAGGTCGCGGAGTCACGCAGAGAGAGCTTCACCGCTACCCAAAATCTCCTACATGTAGAAATTAAAAACCATGGGAAGTCTGTCGATAGATTGTGGATAGCGGTGAAGCTCCCTCTGCGCGACTCCGCGACCTCCCCGCCTCTGCGTTTAAATTATTTTAAACCGCAGATTATTAATGCTTTACATTCAGTTTTGCGATGGTGATTACCCTGACGTCGAGGGCTTCAACAGACTACATATTTTCGAGGATGCGAAGTTCGTCGAGGGACATTGGACCGCTGGGACGGCTCATGTGAGAGACAAGGGTGCTGAACTCACCTTCAATGGCATTGATGCGTGAATTAAACGCCTGTATTACAGCCGGCACGGGCCCATCTTTGAGGCGCTGTAGCAACTTGCGGTAATGATAAAAAAGTTCCAGCACCGCAAAACGCCGCTGCCGCATCTCTCCGACCACAACTTCAAAGGGTAAAGGCGCCTTTCCGCGCATCTTTTTGAGGAACGCTTCGAGGTTTTTCAATGCCTTCTCTGCATTTGCTAGCCACGCATCGTCATCAGCTCCCTCTAACGCCTCCAGCGCCTCGCGCAACTTGGGATCTGGAGTGGGTCCACGCAGATTAACATGGGTTTCATAAAGCGCTAGAAAGCGCTTCTCAGTAACCAGAACATTAAAATGGTCGAGGCGAAGTGCGAGACGCATCACCTTCTCAACACCCATCACGCGACACGGGTCAAACGAACCAAGCTCGTTGGCATGCTCCAAGCCCTTGATCACTTCTAGGTAGTGACCGTGCGCATCTGCAGGTCGCTTCGCTTCCAGAAGCATCTCATCGAGGTCTTCAACCACGTTATCGAAGTATCCCAAGTCAAGCCTGTCCGGATTTTGCGGATCATAGGCTTCCGCCACGTTAGCCAAAGTGTTGCACTGCTTATCTAGCACCTCAACCCGATGACCTAGGCGCACTAATTTTTTTGTCGTCGCGGGTTCCGGTCCAACCGTAGACTCGGCAAACCCCAAGCGTGCCCGTACATATGGGTCAGGGTGCGTATTTAGAATGAAGTCACGGTAGCGAAAGACAATACTACCTAGTATTCGCACCTCTTTGCGATGCGCTTGGATGGCATCCGCAACCTTTAACTTGGTTGCTTTGAGATCGGATGCCGTATCCAGCTCCTGAGGAATACCGCGACGGAGCACGAAGAAAGCCTTCTTAAGAGCCTCAGCATAACCCTCAAAAATGGTTACCGCTTCATTCACGCGAATCGTCGCCTCCAGGAGGCGATTGAGCTCATCGATGATGAATTCCGAACTACTCTCACTTTGCTTAAGCATTTTGAGAAGGCGGTAGAGATTGGCAAACTTTTCTCTGCTGTCCGCCGGTAATGATTGAAAAACCGGATTCCGATCCAATTTCGCCCGCTTCTTCGTCGCCCACTCATCTAAGCGCTGGTACTCATCGTGTCGAATCTTTAGCTGATGGTAGCCCTGGTTGACCGTCTTATGAATCTTCATCAGCTTTTGGGTCACCCCACGGTCAATGACCGGGCGGAAAAAAGAGCGCACCCAGCCCAGCAAAACGAACTCGCCTTTGACCTTACTGCGGTAGTACGTCAGTTTACTTTCAAGGCGCCGCACCTGTTCCATGCAATCGTCCACTTGCCCAGCGAGCTTCTCCTTGACGGCTTCAACTCCCTGAATCGTATCATCGCCCACCTCATCAACACGCATCTTTTCCAACTCGTTGAAAAGTTGCGCAGCGCATCCCTCGAGGATCTCCTCGTAGTGACGTAACGCAGCTCGAACATGAGCCACTACAATATCGAGTTCCTGGCGCGTAAGGCGCTTTTTCTCGCCCTTGAGGCTTGCCTCAATATGAGCAATGACGGAATCCGTTGCTGCCTTAAAGCGCGAAGAAATCGCCCCGCGCTTTTTCGCCCCCTCTTTATCAAGAGGAATTTGAAAGGCATGTAGAATATTATCGAGGACATGGTCCTCTTCGGTTTGAAGGTAGAGACGAACCTGGTCGGCTGTCGCCTCCCCTTGGCCAGTTTCAGTGCGAAAATCAGCGGGATTGAACCCCATGGCACAACGTTCCTTAATGGATGCGGCAAGATACTCCAAAGTATAGTGCCTTCCCTATTTACGTTTATAGTCTTTTCAGCATAAAGGAGATACTAGCGTCTTTGCAAGGTAGGGAAAATTCATGGTATGCTACGGCCAAATGGCAAAAATGGAAGGAGCCTGAATCATTATGACCGATAAACTCTCACAGCTTAAGCAGTGGACCACCATTGTGGCTGACACGGGTGACATTGAAGCGATCAAGCAGCACAAGCCGCAGGATGCAACGACCAATCCCTCGCTCATCTACGCAGCCGCGACGATGCCGCAATACAGCAATCTCGTCACAGAAGCTGTGCAATTTGGTCAGAGCAAAGGGACCACCACAGAAGAAAAAAAGATCTGGACGCTAGACAAATTGACCGTCAATTTCGGAACGGAAATTTTGAAGAGTGTTCCGGGGCGAGTCTCCACAGAGGTTGATGCGCGCCTATCGTTTGATACTCAGGCGAGCATTGACAAGGCACATCGCCTCATTGCTTTGTACGACGAAGCAGGCATTGGTCGCGAGCGCGTGCTCATCAAGCTAGCATCGACGTGGGAGAGTATCTGCGCTGCCGAGGTTCTCGAAAAGGAAGGGATCCACTGCAACATGACTTTGCTCTTTAGCATCGCGCAGGCTATTGCCTGTGCTCAAGTCAATGCAACCCTTATCTCTCCGTTTGTGGGACGTATTTTGGATTGGTATAAGTCGGCTGAAGGTCGCGATAGCTACCCACCATCCGAGGATCCAGGTGTTGTATCGGTTACTCAGATTTACAACTACTACAAGAAGTTCGGTCACACCACTCAAGTCATGGGTGCCAGCTTCCGCAATTGCGATGAGATCACCGAGCTTGCCGGCTGCGACCTACTGACCATTGCACCGAACCTGCTAGAAGAGCTGCAAAGCACCGAGGGGACGCTCGAAAGAAAGCTCTCATCGGACGGAGCGAACAGCTTCGACTACCAGAAACTCAACATCGACGAGAAGACGTTTCGCTGGATGCTTAATGAAAATCCAATGGCAACGGAGAAGTTGGCGGAAGGGATCCGCAACTTCACAAAGGACATCCGCAAGTTGGAAGAAACAGTGACCAAACAGTTTACTGCCGGCGTATAGCCGCTATACCGGTCACCAAACAAAACGGCCCCCGTGAGCTTCCGCTCACGGGGGCCGTTTCATTTATAGAAGTCAAAACCGAGCCTTATTCGGGCGCGTCCTCGAAGTTGAAGACCAACTCCTCGTCAGCTTCTCCCGCGATGTAACCCTTGACCACCTTATAGCGCTTGAAGCCCGTACCACCTGGGATGGTGTGACCCATGATCACGTTTTCCTTGAATCCCATTAGGTAGTCCGTTTTTCCTGCACATGCCGCATCCGTAAGAACGCGTGTGGTGTCCTGGAAAGAGGCCGCCGAGATAAACGATTCCGTCGCCAAAGACGCCTTCGTGATCCCCAAAAGAATCGGTCCGGCCTGAGCACACTTACCGCCTTCCTGGGCGACTTTTGCGTTCTCGGTGTCGAATTCGCGCTTCTCCACTTCTTCTCCGAAGAGTAGCTGTGTATCACCCGGATCCGCAACACGAACCTTCTTCAGCATCTGCCTGATGATGATCTCGATATGCTTATCGTTGATGTCTACCCCCTGAAGGCGGTAGACCTCTTGCACCTGGTTAACCAGGTACTTCTGCAACTCACGCACACCACAGACTTCGAGGATCTCGTGAGGAATCACGTGACCATCTGTAATCTGCTGTCCCTTCATCACCCGGTCGCCTTTCTGGACAATCAAGTGCTTCGTGTGAGGGATGAGGTGTTCCTCCTCCATTCCCGTCACATCATCACGTACGACAACGATTCGCTTGTTCTTCTGCACGCCGCGGAAGTCCACAATACCGTCAATCTTAGCGATTTCCGCTGCTTCCTTAGGCTTACGTGCCTCAAAGAGTTCCGCCACTCGCGGTAGACCCCCGGTAATATCTCCCGTGCGGATCGCACCTCGTGGTAGACGAGCTAGGAGGTGACCTGCTTTAACTAGTTCTCCCTCGTCTACCGAGATCACAGCGCCAGATGGAATCGCGTAGGTGCCGATTAGCTCCTTGCATTCCTTATCCGAGTAGATCTGGATCTGCGGATGAAGTTCTCCACGGTGCTGCTTAACAGTAAGCTCGGATTTACCCGTCTGCTTATTTGTTTCGCGCTCCGTAGAAATCCCCTCTACGAGATCCTCGTACTTCGCGTAACCAGGGCGCTCACAGTAAATCGGAATGTTGTGCTGTTCCCACTCCGCGATCTTCTCGCCCTTCTTGACCAACTCTCCATCTTCCTTAAGGATTTTTGTCCCCAATTCGATAGAAAATGTCTGTAGCGGCTCGATCGACTTTTGGCCAAGAAGCAACTTCGTCTCTTCAAGACTACGTCCTTCGTCACGCACCATGTGGATGCAGCCGTTCTTATTAAGAGCCAGCCAGCACTTCTCATCTTCACTGTAAACCGTACGAAGGTCTTCGTATATGACCACACCGTCTTGGTCTGCATCAATCTCCGGAGTGACCGAAGCGGATGCAATACCACCCAAGTGGAACGTACGCATAGTAAGCTGCGTTCCCGGCTCACCAATTGACTGAGCTGCGATGATACCGACAG
>JBFIDQ010000066.1:0-11678 GCA_041603795.1 Chlamydiales bacterium | reverse complement strand
GTTAGAGGTCCCGGAGGATACATTTCTTACTCGCCGTCTATTTGTATGGATTCCGCAAACCGGTCCGGTGATTCGCTTGATCAGCGCCATTGAGCCAGATGCTCTTAATCACCTACCGGGTGAAAAACGACTGTATGCCTCGTGGTCGCAACTTCATAATAGCTTAGAACTGCTTCTAAGGGAATGTAAAACAGTTGCGATGGAGTACTCGCCCCTGGCCGCAATCCCTACCGTAGCGCGTGTCGATGCTGGAACAATCGAACTGATTCGCAGCTTCGGTGTAGAAGTGGTTACCTCAGCCCCACTCTTGCAGGCACAAACCTCTGTGTTGTCCGAGGAACAGATCAAGTCGCATCTGGAAGCTGCCTCTATCGTCGACCGGACCGTAGAAAGAGCGTGGGCTTATATTGCCGAGCAGGATGGCGTCACTGAAGTCGACGTACAGGAGTTCATTCTAGGCGAATTTGAGGCAAATGATTGCACCACAGAGGAGCGCCCCATTGTCGCGGTGAATGCGCACGCAGCCAATCCGCACTACATGCCAGATCCCGACAAACCGCACCCCATTGTTGCAGGTGACCTCATCCTTATCGATCTCTGGTGCAAAAAACGAGGAAAAAATTCCGTTTGGGCTGACATCACCCGCATGGGCGTTGCGGGCGAGCCCACACCCCGACAGCAGGAGCTATTCGATCTCGTAAAGGCCGCGCGCGACGCGGCGATTGAGGTAGCGGGTGGTGACGGACCCGTTATGGGGTGGCAAGTGGATCAAGCTGCACGCGACGTTATTGAGGCTGCCGGCTACGGCGAATACTTCGTGCATCGCACGGGTCATAGCATTGCCACGCATCTACACGACTACGGCGCCAACATGGATAATCTCGAAACCCAGGACAATAGACAGATTCTTCCTGGCACCTGTTTTTCGATTGAGCCAGGTGTTTATATTCCTGAGGAGATTGGCATTCGCATGGAAGTCGACCTCCTCATCCACCCTGACGGCAGAGTGGAGGTCACTGGAGGCCGTCAAGAGCAATTAACGATTGTACAAATGGAGAACGTATGAGTTTCATTCCAAAAATAGGGCGGGCTTTGAGTCAGCCTTTATCGCTCGGAGCACAACGCACCTTTTTTTCTCTAAACTATTCCCAAAGAGAACTAAAAAAATTGGATCTGGTGCTAGGCAGAATTGCTTACGATTCGCTAAATATAACCTTCGATCAAGGGACCGAAATCGGCCCCGTAACCATATTGATTCATGGTAAGGCAGCGCAAAAACGTGCGAGGGAGCTCAAAGCCGCTCTCCACTTTGCGGACCGCGCCCCAGATGGCGAATTCCTCACTCTAAATGCTGCGATGGAGCGCTTAAGAGACGCCGACGGCTCAGTCAACCCCGGACGCACCTATACTGCCTTGGCTGCCGCCTGGCACACAGGCCTTTGCAAGTTCCCACCTACAAGGAGCATTGGCAATCCCCTAGAGGCTAATGTCGTCATTTCGACGCCAATAATCCGGTAGACCTTTCCTAGAAACCCATTTTGGGCTATCAACGGGCAAACGACGGAGGTAGTGATGGGTGGTGGAAATCCAGTAAAGGTCTTGATGGATGCAGTTGATCTAGGTCTTAAGGACAAAGGAGCGGATGGGTTTACCCAAGTCGACGTCGATCGCATTTATGAAGCTGCCAATGAGCTGTTTCAGACGAACATCGATCTCTCGCAGGACGATCTCAATCAGGTCGCTAAGAAGCTATCCGACCTCACCGATGGCCGCGTCAACAAAGGCACCGTGATGAAAAAGTTGCAAGGGACCAGTCGCGCCGAAGCGCTTCGCTCAGTACTGGTAAATGCCCTCAACTAACGATCAGGACCTCGATTAAGCGATGAACGGCTGTGGCTCAAAGTCTACTAGCTTCGCTAGTGTTTTTGAGTGCTCGTTCCTGATTGCGACTCTTGTCTGCAACATCATGCCAATAAAGGCTCCCGGCAAGTAGCGGTTTAGCCTGCGGTATTGACGAACGGGTGGACTCAGAACATCCCCTTCTACTCCCCCCAACTCGCCTTTCAGCTCCTGGTTAAGAGTTTCAAGATTTTGCAGCCCTGATTTCAAAACAAACTCAGAACAGATGACCCCATGAGGTGAGAACTGCATCCGCTCTTGCCACGTCCGTTTAAATGGGGACCAGTTGAACGTCACAGCTGACAAGACCCTGCGCCAAGCTGGATTGGTCAACCCCTCTCGCTCACGACTATTGTGGAATTCTGTACAAATGGCACCGTATCGCTCTCCCAAAACCTCGGCCCAGTTTTCACCATACCTCGTCTCCACCAGTGCGCGGTGCTCCGGTTTCACGATCATCCCAAAATTCAGCCGAGCGCTCGGGCATGCGTAATTACCAATGGTGCGGCGACCAATTTTATGCTTGGATGGCTTGCCCCACATATGAGATTCCTGATTATTCCCTACTGCTACCGCCAAGTGTGCGGAATTGGTGCGAAAGATTTTCGTGGTTACAAATCTTTCCATAAAGCTCTTTTTTCCGAGATATTGCTCTTGAAAGCCCAGCGTATAGGAAATCATCGATCCTGACGGAGTC
The DNA here is from genome assembly GCA_041603795.1 of Chlamydiales bacterium. Taxonomy (GTDB): domain Bacteria; phylum Chlamydiota; class Chlamydiia; order Chlamydiales; family JBFIDQ01; genus JBFIDQ01. Next base: position 9,082 of record JBFIDQ010000066.1, on the reverse strand, counting down.
GTATTCTCAGCCTCGATCGTTTGTAAAATTTCCTCTTGTACACGCGCAGCTTTTCTTGCAGCGCCTACTAGATCACCCACTACTTCATTTGCCGCCCCGCCAAACAAATCAAACGTGGCCGTTAAGTTGGCAACCGACTCGAGGCGACGCAGCTCCTGCAGTGTTACCTTTTCCTGAACCACTCTTCCTTGGCTAATATCGGTCCGTGCGCGGTCCACCTTCCCTGCTACGGCAATTAACTGCTCAGCTGACTGACTCTTATGGGTGAACTCCAGAACCGCCTTGACCACGTCCCGCTCGGCAGGGGTACTTTTGTATGCACGCAGTCGCCTATTAAAGTTCTTGTTTCCCGCAGCATATCTAAGAAAGCGCTCTATTTTCTTCTGCGCATCGGGAGCTCTATTCCCACTCTGCAAGAGTTCCAGTCCATCGTGTTCCTTTCGTGTTAGCTCACCAGTTTTCAGAATTCCCTCCTGATAAAAGCTGGCCAAGACAACGAGGTCCGTGTGGACTCTATCTGCATTCCCATGACCCAGTATATTCTCTTGGCACCAGGCCTCCTTTCCGACTGCCGTCAGGTCCCATAAACTGTTGCTTGCGAGGTGCTTGTTATAAAATGCCATACCCTGGTAATTCGTCACCCTTCCCGCTAGTTTCCGGTATTGGTAACGATGTAGTGGCCGACGGATGCTTTCAAAAATGGAGCTCACTAGCTGTTTAAAAGCCGTCCCAATTGATCGCCTTTGAGGCTGAGGCTCTGAATAGATTGATGGTCCCTTGGGATAAGCAACTCGCATAGTATTTAGCATAAAAACACACACCTTTTCTTGATTTCACTCTATTATAAAGCATTTCTATTTAGACTTGATTAAGGCTAGTTAAAGAAACTTTTAACTTCTCGGGCGCTGAAGGAGCTCTGAGGCGGCAATCAAGCGAAGCTGTGGGAACGGCTCTCACAAAATTGGGTTTGACATGATTGACGGAAGAATATACGTTAATGAGTAATCGATAACGCATATTCTTACGGTTATGGTCAAAAAGAAGAATGAGGGCATCAGACTAGGGGCGATAGAGACTTTCAGAAAGTTTGGTGGAATTATGAGAACCTCGGAGGCAGCTGCAGCTGGAATTCGGGCCGAACACCTGTACGAGCTTGTACAAGACGGCGTTTTGGATCGACTACAACGCGGTCTCTACTGCATCAAGAACCTTCCGGGACAACCACACCCGGATTTTGTTATTGTTTCTAAGCTGATTCCAAAGGGGGTTATTTGTTTGATATCCGCCCTAAACTTTCACGGGCTAACGACACAAATACCACATGTTGTCGATGTTGCGGTGCCGCAAAGCGTTGTTGCCGCCAGGGTCCTATACCCTCCAATTCGGGTGTTTCAGTACTCAAAAAGCACGTTTCAAGGCATTGAGGCGCACAACTGGTCTGGAGCAACTGTAAACATATTCAGCAAAGAAAAAACGGTAGTTGATTGCTTCAGACATCGATCCAAAATCGGAACAGACGTGGCCATAGAAGCGCTTAAGGCCTTGTTCAAATCAGGTAGAGACTTCAATTTACTAACGAAGTATGCCAAGGCGTCTCAAGTCCTATCCATCATGCGGCCCTACATTGAGATGTGCACCCATGAGTAATAGTAAGCCATTCAAAAATATTGCCGCATCGGTCAGAGCACGGTTGTTAAACCTTTCAAGGGAAAAAGGACGGCCATTTCAAGAAGTGTTGGAGTACTATGCCATTGAGCGCTTCCTATACCGCCTATGTCAGTCGCCTTATCACGATAGGTTTACCCTTAAGGGCGCCTTGATGTTCTATACCTGGAACATTGATAGCTACAGGCCCACCGTGGATATCGATCTTCTTGGAGCCACCGAGAACTCGCCCGAACATCTAGAGTCCATTGTCAGAGAGGTATGCCAACTGGTCAATGAAGAGGATGGGATTCAGTTTCACGCTGACAACATCCTTAGTCAAAAGACTCAGATAGACTCAGAATATAATGGAGTGCGGCTTGAGTTTCAGGCGACCCTCGATTCGGCCAAAGCAAGGATGAAAATTGATATTGGATTTGGCGACATTGTAACTCCAGACGCCACTGATGTTCATTATCCAGTACTTCTGGAAATGGACCATCCGGTGATTCGCGGATACCCCCCTGAAACAGTGATTGCAGAGAAACTCCAGACCTTTATGAAGCACGGTCTTACCAATAGTAGAATGAAAGATTTCTATGATATTTGGGTACTCGCCATGCAGTTCGATTTCGAGGGCAATATTTTGAAACAAGCCGTCCAATCCACCTTCAAAACTAGGGCTTCGCCGCTAGACGCTAAGACTTTTCGTGACCTTGTCAGGGATCTTGCCGAAGATGACTTCATGCAATCGAGATGGAATGCGTTCCTTAAGAAAAGGCGTCTGCCCGTTTCTCCTCCCGGATTCCCGGAGCTGATTCGATTCATTGCAGCGTTTATAGAGCCGATAATGAGTCCGGAAAAATCAGATGAGAATCACAACAAGAAATGGGTGTCGGGCTTGAAGTGGACATCGATTTAGTTACAACGAACAGAGAAACGCGGCTATCATCACACAATAATCCAAGTTACGCAGATCTCCCTTCAATTTCAGTTGGATACCGCGCAAAACGCTTGTGATTTTTCTTGTCGAATATTGCTCGCGGGTTCTACAATCCGTTCCCACCATGAAAATGGTAATTGTAGGCACCGGTTGGTGTGGGAAGACCACGCTCGCCAGACGAATTACGGATGAAGTCGAGGCTCCTTTTTTCGACATAGATGACCTCCATTGGCCTCCTAGCTGGGTAGAGCGCACAAAGGAAGAGGCGAAGGTCCTCTTTCGCGACGTTGTGGGTAGCTGTATATTGACTTCGACTACCCCTCGTCACCCTTCTGCACAGCTACCCAAGAATTGGGATCAGGCGGCTACAGAGCCATAGTGGAATAATTTAGAAATAACATTTACGGGAGACACAAAGTAATGAGTAGTACACTAACCATCACGACCACGCTTACTCCAACGACTGAAGTGACAAGGACCCTACGCCTGCGACCATTGCCTGTTGCGAGCGCTGATCTCCTGAACCGATTAGCAACGATCTTGGAGAAATTTCAGTTATGGGCAGATGACCTTTCTCTACAACTCTATGAGTGGGGATCCAGTGCCGTGCTCTCAGTTGCTGAAGAAGGGGAAATAGGTGCTCGCGAGTTTGGAGTTAAGGTAAGCAAACAGCTCGATGAGTTGGAAAAAGATATCCTGGTAAACCCTCTAACTCGAGAGGCTCTGGAGTCCCCATTGATCGATAGAGGGTGGACTTGGGAGAAAACGACTTTGGATACCTATCTCAAGGTTTCCCAGATCTCACCATTCGATGGAAAGCCCATACAAGCCACGACTCATGAGTTCGCGGTCGACATGATGAAGTGGTTGAAAGAGGTAAGGACGATCACCCAAGTGGATGCTCCCAGTGAGCCGAGGGAGAAGAAAGAAACAGAGCTGACAGTTAGTAAACCGGTCAAGTCGGAACTCTCTGTTAGCGAAGTTTTTATTGGGGTAACGCTTCTCGCCAGAACGGCTCACGCCATTAAGCGGCAGCATATTCTTCAGCGAGCATGTAAGACGGAAGAGCAGCGGTATAAACAAACTACGGAGCAAATCAAAAAGACCCTAAAAGATGGAGAGGAGAGAATACGGAAGCGACTGGAAGATTGCGAGAAACGACAAAAAGAACGCCTTCGTCTTCTAAAGGAAGAGAGTCAGATGCAAACGACAATGTTACAATCACAGATGGAGAGATTGGAGAGCAACAACGCTTCGATGCAAGGTCAGCTCAGCAGCGCGCAGCAAGCCACGCAAAATCTTACGGGGCGGAACTCCCAGCTGCTGCAAGAACAGGAAAGAAATAGGCGAAAAATTGGAAGTCTAGAGGACAAACTGGATCGTAACTTCTGCATAATCCAATGACCACGATCACCTTAACTGAACCCACCGCTGTTGCCCAACAGAGGGCTCTGACCCTTAGACTAAGACCCCCAACCCAGGGGATCGAAGGCTTAATGGAAAGGATGTTGAGTTCTGAAGCGTTTTCCGTTTCTACTCAGTCGCAGATTCGTACTTGGGGCTCGACATGGTCACGCCTGGAAAATAATGGGGACAAGGCAACAGCTCTGTTTTACCTTCTGTATACCACTTTGCATCCGGCACTTATTGCTCCGGAAAATGGGGATAAGATCGAACTGCTTTTTGACCTCGAGGATGAGATTAAACACTTGTTACGCACCTTTCTGCCAGCGGAAAAAGACGTTGATACGTTCATCGAAGAGCGTAGCGCGCGACAGATTGTGATCGATCGAATTGCCGCGGTAGAGTGGGAATTTAAAAGGGTGACCGACCATGTTTACGACTCATCCAACCGAACTAACCACACCATGGCGACGACTTTTGACCAACTGAAGGCGCGACTCGTGGAGACAACAAAGGAGGCTCAAACCAAGAGTGAAGATCTTAGGAAGAAGACCGCCTCTCTTTTGGATAGGGCCGAACAGGCGCAAAAGAAGGCTCAGGACATGGCTTCATCAGCCGTCACCGTTGGAAAGGCACTCAATGCTCAACAACAGTCGATGCGCAACATAATCACCCAAAGTAGCGATTTATCATGACGGCACCAGCGACACTCGAACAGACACTGCGTATCAGCCGAATGCTGAGTCAAGGAGATTCACCTGGGGATATCCAACGAAGGATCGCGCAAGAGGCAGAAGAAGCAACCGTACGGGTGATGACCGAACTGCAGCGCCGGCAGGAGTCGATGGAAAATCAGCTTCGTGCAATCCACACAACGGCCCAGGAGCTTCAACCGTTTAGGGGTACTCAATTGGGTGTGCAAGCGATGGAGCAGGCGCTACTCTCCCTCAAAGAGGGCAGAAAGATCCTCGAACGAACCTTGAAGGTGCACGAGAGCAAGCTGGAACAACAGCAAAAAGCAAAGACGCAAACAAAAGCAGCCGTAGCGACTTGTGAGCAGGTCCTGGCGTCCCTTCCTATGCAATCTGCAACTGAAACGGCTCTACATCATCTTGGCGAGGCTGCAGGGAAAACAGGACGAAAAAACATAGCGTCCCAGCCTCTGCCGTCCTACAACGAAGCCTCTCTAGTTCAGCTCAACAAGGCCGCGGGAAAATGAACAGGACGAAGGAACAATGACTCCCATCACAAGCCAGCCAACAGCTCCTACCATGGCCGGGCCATTAGGGGAAAGCTCACTACGCCGCCGACTTCCGGCCGAACTGCGCGAGATTCGAAGGCACCTGCAGCAATTTGGAACGGACGACGAGCTATCACAGCACCTGCAGCAGTGGGTAGACGGGCTTTCCGCAGCTCTCCGAACGCAGCAGGACGTTCGCCCCATTCTTCAGGCGTACATTCGGCTCATGCAGGAATTACTAGTAGATTCTATGTCACTGATCCCTCTTGACGATGCTCCCCTACTTGGGAGTGATGGCAGGACCTATGGAACCAAACATTTGTGTATCCATCTAAGCCGCTCTCCTGAGTCTGCAAGAACTAGGTCACCATTGGAGCCCAATAGCGACGTTGCTTTTTCAACCAAACCGCATTCTACGGCGCGCCATATGCTCGGCTGGTTACACGATCATGGAGCACGTCTTCAATCGGAACGCGTTGATCAGATGTATGCGCAGCTAAACCAGCCCCGGCTCTCATTTATCATTCCCAACCGCCGCAATGATCGCCTACGTCGCATCTGGCTTAACCAACAGCCACGAAGGCAAGCGCTTCAGGGAATAGAGACTCCTTTGGACCGCTTGCGAGAAAGAAGCGTGCAACAGGTCGACGGAATGCTAAGCCGCTACGATCAAAGGATCACGAGCATGTCCAGAGAAATTAAGGGGCAGGAGGAGCAAATACGCGAGCGGAATCGTCGAGAGGCTCAGCAGATGCAAACAAAGATTGATCAGCTGGACAAGGAGCTGAAGGGTGCGCAGAAAGAGATAGACAAGTTGAGTTCTCAGATAGAACAAGTGGGCGCTCTGACCTCCCTAGCCGAGGAGGCAGACCTCCAACTCAAACTTGCCCTAAAACAACTAGAGAAGGCGATCAAAGAGCGTAATAAGAGACGATGGACTAGCATCCTTCTTGCCGCAGTGGCTATTCCTGGCGCATTCCTAGGTAGCTGGGCGCTATCGGGGGCCCTATCATCAATGGGAGCCGGCTCCGCGGTTTCGGCGTCCGTTTCCGCTCTACAGGGCGGGCTCAAAGTCAGTGCCTCTATCGCATTATAACCTAAAGAAAAGGACATATTAGTATGACATTACAAGTAGCACCCGGATCTAGCACAGTCAGCTCAGCAACGGGATCAATCCCTGCAGAGGGTATGCTGGCAGCACTTGGACAGCTTGATACGCAGTTGACGACGGAAGTCGAACGAACAAGTGAAGCTTTTCAACGAATGAATGGGGAGATTCGTGGCAACATACAGGCGGTTGCTGCTGAAAACTCTCAGTTGAGAGGACGAATCACACAACTTGAAGGCAATCTGCAACAAGAACAAACCCTCCGCCAACAGGAGAGACAATCCACTCTTCAGAGTATTCAGACTCTCCAAAGCCAAATACAAAAGTTAACAGCCGATCTTGCTGCCGTCCGCAATCTTGCAAACCAAAACTACAATACGGAAAGATCCCGTGAACTACGAGATGCCCCGCGTTGGGCCGCTGTGAGGGTGATACTTAACAGAATATTGTCGTATATTTCATACGGCAACTCAAATTACAAAGGGGAGTTTGAACTGTTAAATAAAGTTTAATAATCGTTAAAAAAGACTAAATTAAGGAAACCTAACCACTCATGAGCTTTGATATAAACTTTACCTCGTCGGGATATGGTTCGGATGACGACGAAGCAATTTTCCCCAGAAGGCAAGATGTAGGACGTGTAGCAGGGAGGCAAGTTAGTGATGGGTTAGGTTTTTTAGGCTCTTTATCGCTATTTGACAGAGATTTGGAGCGGGCCGCTATGTCGACTCTACAAAAAATAGAGCGAGCAGGCCAAACCCTACAGCAGGGACAAACGACCGTTCAAGCGGAGGGAGTGCGCTCTGACGAGCGCTTCCGCGGCTTCGAAGAGCAAGTTCGTCAAGCTAGCGTGAACTTTGAGCCACTTGTTCCACAGCCAGCTCAATCGGAAGCGGCCATGCCGGTCGGCGAACAAGAGAGACCTGCTCTCTGTACCCGGCCCACTTTTTCAGAAGCTCAAGAAGCTTATAACAGGGTCAGAACCATTCCCCAACTTACAGAAGAAATCGGGGGGACCTTGTCGCACAACTTTGAAGCAGGGTTCTTTCAAAATGGGTGTGCGAGCCGAATCAGTTACGTACTGAACCAAACCGGATGCGAGGTTCCAAAAATTTCTGGAGAGACGGTATCGGGGCGCAGTAGCGAGCAATACATCTATCGCCTTTCGACCTTAAGACCACATCTCCGAGAAGTATTTGGTCCACCAGATTGTAAATGGAACAAAAACCAGCCATCTGGACAACTTGGCGCTGAGAAGTGCACCTCTCTCAAAGGGAAAGCTGGAATCCTTGTAGAAGAATGGCCCCCCTCCTCCTCCTGCACAGGTCACGCCTACCTCATCGGAAAGGATGATAAAGACACCCCTCCAGGCACTGGACTATTCTGGCAGCTACGACCTGATCCTCCGCCTTTAGGGAATACGGTGCTCAATGCTGCGCTGCTAGCGCCCCTTGTAGTAGCCAACCAGACCGTTAAGCTAGCTCCTCCGCCTTTAGGGAATACGGTGCTCAATGCTGCGCAGCTAGCCCCGCTTGTAGTAGTCAACCAGACCGTCAAGCTAGCAGGAAGATTGCTACAGGGGGCTTGCTGGCTAGAATCAAAAAATCCGATCAATCAAATCATGCCCAGCGTAGGGCATCTTCTGTGCCAATATGGCCCTAAGGCAGCACACGCTGCTGGACAGACTGTTGCCGCGGCAATACCGGAGCAAATTGTAGATTCCACAAGCAAGACCATCGCTTGGTGGAATGGGGTCGGCAACGACTTGGTGAAACACTATAATTATCTTCCCGAATGGTATGTTCGGTCCGCTCACGAAGGTGCACTTGATAGCGCCCTATTTGTAGCTAGTGGAGCTACTATGACGGCAGTGCGAACTGGAACTCGCGCTCTGAAAGTACTGCAAACGAACCAGCAGATTGAGCTTCGACGCTACGCTAGAAAAAAGATTACCGAGAGATCTACCAACGTCTCGTTGAAGGAGCGTATGAGATGTCTGATCTATATAGGCCCTACAAAGGGTGCGAGGGCTCCTTGGGCAGTTGCGTCCATTGCGAGAAAAAAACTAATTAAAGATGGGGCTCCAGCATATAATATCACTTCAGCCTCAAGTGCCGCAAAATATCCTGTTAATATGTCTGGAGGGAGGCCTCAAACCTTTGTGACAGACCAAGAAGGGATTATTAGAGCTTTAGGAACCTCTATCGATGTGGATACGGGAGTAATTCATCTTACCAACCGTCAATGGGGTCGACTGACAAAAAAACTAGGCATTCCCGCTCAAAAACAAACCATGCAAAATGAAGGAGCCGTCCTATCCGAAATTTTGGACGCTGGAGAAAGAAATATCCGCTTTCCAAAATCTGGAAATAACAAGTTTAAAGGCCACCGAAAGGGCACGTCCGGAGGCTTATTCGAGGCTGTAATTGATCCAATTTCAAATCGCCCAGATCCCAGTATACGTAGACACAAGATACTTTCTAAGTAAGCGCATAGGATCCAGGGCGATTTTACCAGTCAGAACTTGATAGTAGAGACACTTTAGTTTGAGCTGATGATCTCTGACTGCAGGAGCAGCTGCGGCACCTAGCACAGTGTGTAAAAAGTTCTTGATAACATAGGCCACGACTTAGGCAAAGGGAGTGGTAACCCGCGAGAGCGGGTGGGTAGATTTTAGCCCATGACAAGAGCAGCTCGCGGATGCGAGCAAACGCAGCCGTGGGTATTGGCAAAAAACCAATTG
>JBFIDQ010000065.1:0-11724 GCA_041603795.1 Chlamydiales bacterium | reverse complement strand
TCGCTCTCAGGTTACTGTCGAGATGATTTGTGGCCCCCCTACCGGGGCGCATGATTTCGTTTTGATAGACCCCGAGCTGCCTCGCTATCGCTCGTTGCACGGGGCTAGCCTCTGTCGTGGCTGCCGCCACGTGGAATTCGGCCGCCGCAAATTCGGCCAAAAATTCTTATGCGAAAAAAGATACGCTTGGTTTTGTAGCCAAACTCACGGCCGCGCGCGCTCGCATCCGTGAGTTGCAATTTATGAGTTCGTTTACCCAAGTTCCGGACAGCCAGGCCTTTCTTTTTTCAAAGCCTTGCTGTGGCGTGAGAACCAGTTCACGCCTGGGCGGGCGCTTAATCCATGCAAAAAGGTGCTCAGAAGCACCGTCAGAGTGACCACCACGACGATATCGGTCCGGGCAGGGAGGTCGCTCTTGGGTAGGATAATGAGCGCGAATAGGATGGAGGCGAGCCCGCGAGGGCCAAACCAGCCAATAAAGAGCACCGTTTTGGCGTGGAGTCCGCTTCCCCATAGGCTGAGCGCGATCGAGGCGAGTCGGATGACGGTGAGGCTGAGCAGGGCGTAGGCGAGCGCCTGCCAGCTGAAAAATAGGCTCGCCTGCCACACCAGGGTGGCGCCGAATAGAAGAAACGTAAAGAGCTCGAAGATCTGCACCTGGGATTCCCCAAAGCGGAAAATACAGCGGCAGAGGATCGGCTCCCTGGCCCCAACAACCAGTCCCGCAATATACGCCGCCACAAAACCATTTCCGGTCAGCATCTCCGTACCCGCGAAGGCAAGGATGGCAATGCCGACGAGGCTCAGTTGCTCGCAAGAGGGGAGCACCCACGAGCGCTTGTTGGCCCACCCAACCACCGTCGAGCCGACCCAGCCGAAGAGGAGTCCGCCAGCGACACCGATTCCCACCTGCCGCACAATGAAAGGAACCCAGTGTTCCGACCCATGCAAGGTCTGCGCGGCACTGGCTAGCCCGAGAAAGATGAGGACCGCGGGAAAGGCGAGGCCGTCGTTGAGTCCGCTCTCCACGTTTAGCGCTTGCCGCACCCGTTTGGGGACGCGCTTATCGTCGACAACGACCTCCCCAAGGGCCGCATCGGTCGGCGCAAGCATCGCCGAAACAAGAGCAGCCTCCCAAAAAGAGAAGTTATCGAACAGGAGGTAGGCCGCGGCCGTGCCGAGGATGATCATGGACGGTAGGCCGATTCCGAGCAGGCGTGCAGGAATGGACGCCTCGCGGCGCAGCGCAGCGAGGTCGATGTGTGCGGCATCGATGAAGAGGACGAGAAGCAGCGTGAGCTCCGCCAGCCCCACCACGATGGGAGCGTCCGTCGTCAGATGGATCACCCCGCAGATCTGCGGAGCTAAGAGCCAGCCTAACGTGAGAAAAAGCATCTGCGCGGTGACGAACCCCCCTTTCAGCAAAGAGGAGATCACAGCAAAGCCGAGGATGAGAAGTCCAACGGTTGTAAAGGCAAAGGGGTCCATGGAACCCGTATAGCAAATGAATCAAAAAATGACGATCTTGTGGGGTGCTGTCCCAGGGGCTTTCAACAGAAGGAGTTCAAAACTTCTTAAAATTGGAATTTTACATTGCTTTGTCTCTCTGCTAGAGTGAGGCAAAACGGAGCTGCAGATGGCTAGAAAAAAGATGAACCAACACCAGCACAAGCAAATTGCCGAGCAAATCATTTTGGGGCAAAAGGGCTGGGAGGATTTTCAGTTTCCAACACAAGATGACCGACTTCACGTAAAGGCGATCGTTGATCGAGGCGTACAAGCGCTGGGTGAGGGACATCGCAAGGTGAAGCAGAAGGTGAAAAGGGAGTTTGGCGGTGCCGTTACGATCCAAGAATTTGTAATGGGACATTCCTTAGCAGATATCCTATCGACGAGTGATTGCACGCCCTTCGTGTTTGACCGACTTAGTAAAGAATCCAAACCTCTGCGTCGCCAGCTATATGAAAAGCTCTCCTGCGAGTTGTCACCCGAGGAATTTTCCGCCTTACTGGCGGCGGATGGAGCTCCGTTTAAAGAAGTGGCAAAAAAGAAGGAGTTGGAGCGGTTGCCCTCAAAAACGGTGGAGCCGCCTCCGTACGGACTGGCCTCGGCGGTCGCCTTAAAATTTATGGAAAAGCAAGAGGGCGTTTCGGAGGAAGCAGCAGCTTATCTCATCGACTACCGTCGCTCTGTAGGGCGCCAGCTCGATGAGCAGTGCAAACATCTTTATGGTCTACTTGGGTTAGGGAAGACCCTGAATGGTTTTTCTCCGGAGCAGTGGCGTCGACTAGTAGGCCTAACCCCCCGCGATCAGCTGGGTACCATGGCGTTTGCCGTCCCCGATAAAACGCTAGAAAAAATGGCCAAGATGCTTCCAGAGCGGCAGCAAAATGAGCTTCAGGAGCTAATTACCTGGAAAGAGCGAGAGCGAGAGCGCCGCCTCGAAACCTTTGGTGACGCCCAGGTGGCTCTAAAAAAATGGGTAGGTCTTGTCAATCGAGTTGGCCGCGAGGCCTAGTGCGGAGGGAGCCGACCCCCTTCTAAACGATAGGGATGCAGGGCACCGGATATTAATAAGAATATTTGAACCGCAGGGCGCAGAGAGCGCACCGAGAGATTCTTTTTTCTTTTGATGAGGCTTATTTTAGGACACAAACCCTACGAGACACGCTAAAATAGCGGCGCAAAGAATCTCTCGCTGCGCTCTCTGCGCCCTGTGGTTCAAATATTCTTGATAATGTCCGGTGCCCTGGCGAGAATGCTGTTATTATGGATTATAAACTTATCATCGGTTACAATTTTTCTAGTATGAAATTAATATCGGTTTTTGTGATGGTTTCTAGTATTAGCGCACTTCTTCCTGATTGTTCAGGTTTTCAAGATGTAGAAGAGGGCTCTTCCACTACTTCCGCAGTGGCGGTTGCCACTCTTAGTCCGGTAAAGCGAAAGCGTGGATCCGTTTCCCCCATGCGACGAAAATTCGCAGCGTTGCAGATTTCTTCTCCACAAAGTGCGGAATTCTTATTGCCAACGCCTCCCTGCTCTTCTCGAAATAAAAGGCAGCGAGCGTTACTTGAAACGAAATTAATGCCTCCAAAAAAGAAAAAGTCGGCACAGGCCCCAAAAACTCCTCCTCGATCACCAATCAAAGCGAAAAAACGTAGGTTGGCGATGACAGATAGAGTTATTCCGAAGAAAAGCAAGCCTTCTAAAGGCAATCAATCACATCGGTAGTTGTAGCGTGAAGGTGCTGCCTTTTCCAACTTCTGAGGCGACGTCGATGGTGCCGCCGGATTTCGTGACAATCGTTTCGACGATTGCTAGTCCGAGTCCGGTTCCACCAACCCTCTTGCTTCGCCCCTTGTCCACGGTATAAAAGCGCGTAAAAATATGAGGCAGGTCGTCCGCTGGGATGCCAATGCCGTGGTCCTGTACTGTGACCACCATCTGTTCGCCTGATCGCTTAAGGCTTACCTGTATCGATGCTGGGCCATCGGAATATTTGGCGCCGTTGGTCAGTAGATTGAGAAATACCTGCTCCAAAAGTTCCGCGTCACCGCGCACCTGAAAAGGCGCATCGCCGTTCGTTTCGATAGTGATGGTCGCCTCGGGATAGATCTCCTGAACACTTGCCTTGCAGTTTTCTATGATTGAAATAAGGTCGCATGGTTTTTGGTCGCCTTCCTTAATATTTTCAATCTCTGAGAGACGTAGGAGGTCACCAATAAGAGCGCTCATCCGCACTGAATTCGTCATGATTTTCTCGGTAATCGTCAACACTTGCTCTTTAGGGAGGTCAACGTTGTCGTGGAGTACCTCGGCGAATCCACGGATGATCGTGATGGGAGTTTTCAGTTCGTGAGAGGCGTTGGCCACGAAGTCTCTTGTCATTTTAAGAGCCTTGTAATGTGACGAGAGGTCCTTAAGAACCAAAACCGAGCCCTTGTCTCCCATAGGGATCGCCATCACCTGAAGAACCTTCTGCGGCCTTTTGCCTAGTACCAACGTGTCGCTTCGCGTTTCGTCGTGTGCTCGTGACCATTCGAGCAACCTTAGGCAGGTCTCGTTGTGAGCGAAGTACTCACCCTGAGCCACAGGAAAAAGCGCCTTGGCCGTTTCGTTGGCAAAGGTTATCTTAAGGTCTGGATCGACCGTGACCACGCCATCATTGAGGGCCTCAAGTACCGCCTCCTTTTCATTGCGCTCTAAGACTAACGTCTTGATTTGGTTTTGTACGCGATCTGAAAGTCGGTTGATCGTATCGGCGAGGCGATACGTATCATCATTGGGATGCGCCCTTGTTGGGGTGATGTGTGGGATTACCTCCTCCTCCCCCGCTTGGTAGGGGCGTATCGCATCGATAATCGTTCTAATGGGCTGCGTAAAGTAGTTGATCAGAAAAAAGCTTAGAGCGAGTAGGCAGAGAAGAAGGGCGCTAGCGGTGGTGATGAGGCCTATTTCAAAACTCTTAGTGAGTCGCTTCATATAAGCATGAGGGAATGCCGTGCGCAGCACGTAGGTTTTTCCCTCGAAGGTGAAGGCTCGAGCGATGTAGATTAGATCCTGTTGAAGAACCTCGCTATAAGCTTCTTCGTACCCACGACCCATTTCAAAAGCGTCCTCCACCTCGGGGTGTAGAACGACCACGTTGGGATCATACTTTTCCCCTAGAATACTCTTGACTTGCGTGCCGTAGAGGATCGTACGGTCAGGTTTGATGAGTTGGACCCTTGAAAAAACAAGGTGCCGTTGATCGCTTAAATTTTTCGCAAGCTGTGCCTCATTGGACGCATTTTGCTTAATCAATTTGTAGAGTTCATCAGCGCGCTCCGTAAGCGCATCTTTTGTCATGATTCGAACCGTGTGACTGGCAAAGGGAAACAAGGCGATGACGATCGCAATGGAGGTGAGTAGAAGAATGAGTAGAATACGGTGGCGAAAGCTAAGCCGGTCGAGAATGCCCAGGTTCATCGAGAGGCGCCGTCAAACGGAAGTAGTTTGGACGGACCTTTTCTTTTCTTACGGAAGATACTTTTGTATTCGTCGAGAGCTCCCGCAAGACTGTAATGGAGGCGTAATTCAGGTTGTGGGGTACCGGTGCTGCTTGGAGGCGAGTAAAAGGAGTAGGTTACATCGAGCTCGCGTCGCTGGTCACCTAGCTTGTAGAAGTAAAAGGTTGATCCCTTTACCAGAGACTTTCGAACAGAGTTTTCTCTTTTTTCAGGCTGTAGGTCTGCCAAGGAGGTGCGAAGCATATCTTCCATCACTTCCTTGCGGTGTTCTAGGCGAAATCGCTTGCCCATGGAGTAGAAAAGCTGATTCCTTACGAGAAGGAAGTTGTTGTATGTTGGTGGAATGAGGAAATCCATACGGATCAGTTCGTTGCGAAAGAAAAGAAGCTCTGTGGTTCCATCAGCAACAGGGATATCCCGTGGAATTCCAGAAAAAGTAAGAATTCTTGCATTTCCATCTGTGCCGACCACCCGCTGGTTTTTGAGAGGAAGTCCTAGTTGTCCCAGCCGCTCGGTTACGGTTCGGATATCATCCCCAAAACCGATGCCAAAAACCTCAGGTTTTGGGGGAGGCTCAGGTTTGAGGGAGAGGTCGCCATTGATTTGATCAAACCCACAAAGAGGGGTGAAAAGGCCCATTGCGAGGACAAAAAGAACGCGTATGATCATCAAGCACTTCCAGATTTATTTTTTTTCTTCTTTTCTTGATGGGCGAAACGCACGATAAGGCGCTGCTCTTCTTCTTCTAGTCCTGCAAAGGAGAGGCGATAGATTTTTGTTTTCTCAACTTGCTGACAATCCTCAATGGAAGCTCTCGCCATAAAATGATCGTCTTCAATGTCGAAATTGACCAACACACCGGCGCCAATTTCAAGGGTATCGCTATCGCTTTTCAGCTGAAAACGACACTCCTTATTGGAGAGCTCCACTAGTTTGCCATGGACCTCACTCACTTCAGCGCCCGTGTCATCGGTCAGCATCAAATTCGAAGGGATGTTGAGGGGGTCATGGAGCTCCGCTGTGGTGATGTTGCTTGATTGCTGGAGGCACCACATATTTTCTGGATAGTTTACATTGCGCAGATAGCGGCTTTCAAATGAGTGGTGCGGCCCCCCCTCTAAATCAAACTCGATGTGACAGGCTGGCCGCTTCTTGTTGAACGTTTCTTTGTCGACGACTTTTTCTGGTGGCTCAATGCCGAGAAAGAAGTCGTAGTTGGCAAGTACTCTCGAGCGAAAGGTGAAAGTCTCATGGGTGTCGGGGTCGGTCACCCTGATGGTCAGCGGATGATCGAGTGGGAGCGCTCTCGAATTGGTGCATCTGAAATCTGCAAGGGTATCGATAAACCCGAGTTTGCGACGGATGCGATCGAATATTTGCACCTCCCTGATCATGGCTTCTTCGGAGAGACGGGAGTGTTCGTAGTGGTGAGCCACTCGGTCCATGAACTGATTAAAGTTTGGTCGATGTGACACAATTTCAAGTGGCTCAACAATATTGAAGCGTTTGATGAAGCTCATTAGAATTCCCAGTTCCTCACCGGTCACTCCCACCGCACCCAACTTACCGTAAAATTTAGAGCGTCGCATGGCCTTATGGATCGCATAAAAGGCGGTCAGCGTAATCACAAATAGAATGATGCCGAAAAAGATATAGATCAGAACGGGATTTGTACCGCCCGAGTAGTTTACTAGTCCTCGCTTAGCGAGAATGAAAAAAAAATAATCCATGGTAGGAGCTTCCCTTTGACTGGCGTCTATCTCCTATAGTATAGCAACAAGTAAAAAATATGATCCAACTTATCCTAAATGGATGACCATGAGCTCTTTAGAGCGATCCGTTAGGTTAAGATGACCCGATTTTGTGATGACCACCGTGTCTTCTATGCGGATACCCCCCTCATCAGGGAGGTAGATTCCAGGCTCAATGGTGAAGACCATTCCCTCAGACACGAGGGTTTCTTTGTCACTTTTTTTAGGCCGTAGGAAGGGATGTTCGTGAATGTCCAATCCGACACCGTGACCGAGACTATGCGTGAACAAGTCGCCATACCCGGCACCCTCAATCACTCCGCGTGCGGCCGCGTCGATGCCCTCTGTTGTGCTTCCAGGCTTGCAGAGATCGAGTGCTGCCAGTTGGGCCTGCAGCACAATTTCGTAGATTTCAAGGATCTTAGGATTGGGTGTGCCGAAGAAGAGAACGCGGGTCATATCGGACTGGTAGTGATTAAGCGTGACACCGATGTCCATGAGCACATTCATGCCATGCTTTAATCGCGTCTCTCCCGCGCGGTAGTGCGGCATTGAGCTGTTTGCGCCGAATGCTATGATCGGCTCAAATGCCGCCTTTTCTCCCCCTTCACGCCTCCAGAATAGCTCGATTTCCCGGGCGACCTCCATCTCCGTGATGCCCTCGCGAAGAAGCGTCGCGCCGTAATCGAATCCACGCGAGCCCAATTTTGCAGCTTCGGTTAACGCTTGGAGCTCCGCCGCATCTTTGATCTCACGTATCTGGTGAAACAGGTGCGGAATGGCAACGAGATCGGATTCGCCTGCTGCCTTATTCCATGCTTCATACTGTGCAAATGTTGTGTGGTGACTATCGAATCCAATACGAGCAGGAGAAAATTCTGAGAGTAGATCCTGGAGGAGGTCCGCTTTCTGTAGCATAACAGGAATTGGACTCTCCTTATCGGCACGCTCGAAGTAGCGACTGTCGACGATGAGGCGTTCTTCAGTCCGCGTGATGAGGCATACGCCGGCGGAGACGATGAGTCCGGTAAGCCAATAGAGCATGGTGGGCTCTTCACAAAGAATGGCATCGACTTGATGTTTCTCTAGGTACTCTCTTATTCGGGTCAGTCGCTTCTGCATGATTCTTTCCTAGCTAGTAGTGACGCGATGCGTTCGCGTGATAGGGTTAATACAATGGGGTGGCCATCTGGGCACTCATCGGGATGCTGACATTGCATCAGTTGGCGATAGAGCGCAACTGCTTGGCTGATGGAAAACGTGCCGCTGCTGGGGGCTCTGCTGGCGGCTAGGGCGAGTCGACTATGTCTCTGCGCCTCGATACTTTTTCTGTCGCTGTGCCCATGGAGAGCCCCCACAAGTTCCCCTACAAAGGTCTCTATGGCGCCTTCTTTCAGAAAAGAAGGGATTCCGTTCACAGCAAAATTGTCCTGACCAAAATCTTGGATATCGAGTCCGAGAGCATTGAGGTCGCCAAGGTGCTCCCGAAGTGCGGACGCCTCCAGTGTAGAGAGGTTGAGAGTGACGGGCAGGAGTAGCGGCTGCACCTCGATGGGCGTGCTCTCCTGCTCCTCCAGGCGTGCCAGAAAATGTTCATAGCGCACGCGCGCTTCCGCACCTTTTCGGTCGATGAGTACGAGACCTTCACGATCAAGGACGATGTAGTCGTCCACTACCGCCAAAACATGGCCGGGAGGTTGCTGCGGGAGAAGAGACGGTGTTTCTTCAATGGGTGTGGTTTTTACTTCCGGCATCTCGATGTCGAGAGGACGCCAGGGCGAAGGCGAAGAAAAAGGGGTCTGTGTCCGAGGGACCACAGGCGCCGGCGCCCAGAGGTCACCGACAGCCTTCGTAAGAAAGCTTCGGATGATTGACGACTGACGTAAACGGACCTCACGCTTTTGGGGGTGGACGTTGACATCGATCCAATCGGGCGGAAGACCAAGATGCAACACGTAAACGGGGTGGCGTCGCGGCTGGAGCCTTGTGCTGTAGCCGTCGAGAACCGCATAGGAGACCAGTGGACATTGGACGGGGCGTTGATTGAGGATAAGGACCTGACCGGTGCGATTGTGGCGAGTAAAGGAGGGTAGCCCTATGTATCCTTTCAGGGTCATCGCGCCGTCAGATGTTTCGATTGATTTTAGTCCGGAAAAATAATCGGCCCCCATCACCGCCGCAATGCGTTCTCCTAGCGGTCCCGCTCTTGTTTTGAGAAGAGTCTTTTGATTGCTGATGAGGTGAAAGGAAACCTCCGGATGAGCCAGAGCAAGCTTCCCCAATGTTGTGTGGATTTCTGTCGTATCAGATGCCGTGGATCTCTGGAATTTTTTGCGTACAGGAACATTGAAAAATAGCGACTTCACCTCAATTGTCGTGCCGCGTCCACGTGCCGCCTCACAATGTTTGAGAATGCGGCCGCCGTCGACCACGACAAGCGTTCCCTCCTCCTCTGTGGCCGTAAGCAGGGTGAATTTAGAAATTGAGGCAATGCTGGGAATGGCCTCGCCACGAAATCCCATAGTGCCGAGCTCCGTGATGTCATCTAAAGCACGAATTTTGGATGTTGCATGGCGCTCCAAGGAAAGCAGAGCGTCATCTCGCGCCATTCCGCAGCCGTCGTCGGTCACGCGAATGAGTTGTCGACCGCCTGCAGTGATCTCAACTGTGATCTCGCTGCTTCCCGCGTCAAGAGAGTTGTCAACAAGTTCTTTTATTACCGACGCCGGGTTCTCGATAACTTCGCCGGCAGCGATCTTGTTAATTGTCGCTTCATCTAGTAAGTGAATTGCTGTATCCATAATGACTGCTATTATAATGGAGCGAGGAATTGCTGTATCATTTAGCCAAAAAATTCCTTTTGCTTGCAGCCAAACCCTTAGAGGGGATAGCCTGCTAAGTCAATTTCGAGAAATCGAGGACTTTCTTATGCGCTCTTGGCTGCTTTTCCTAATTATTTTCTCTACTCCTCTTGTCGGTGAGGAGAAGTGTGGTGGCGGGGCGAATTTGGTCTACGAATTGGATCCGGAGACGCTGGTAGCCGAGTGTGTTTCTGTCGACAGCGGCGCTCTTTCTCTCGCTGATACTGATATTGCTATGGAAGGCCCAAATGCCCTTCCACTTGTCCGATTCACCAACAGCATGAGCTCAACCCGTAGCGATCTCGGAGATGGCATTAGTACGAATTATCCAACCCGGGTGAGTTACCTGGATCGTCACGCGGATCACTACCATGTTTGGCTGGAGGAAGTTGGTGGCGGATCGCTTCAATTCAAGGGCTCGGGTGCAAATGATGGAGTTGATCTTAAGTTGGCGGAGCAGGCGATTCGTTTCTACGGTGTGGTCAACACCGGCGGCGGTGAGATCAGCGGACGGACAAATCTAAAAAACCATAAAATTAGCTATCGATCTGATGAGGCGGAGTGGAAAAAAGGCGGAAAAGCTGGTGATTTGCAGCTAGTTAGTGGAACGGGAGATAGGAGGAACTTTCGAACGCGAAAGCTGGGTAAATTCGACGCGTTTCTTCTCGATACGGAGGAACGAGGAAATGGTACCCACGCACGCTACGAGTACGCTAAGGACGATTTTTGGAAGAAGGTGAGCATCTGTTCTTCAGAGAATCAGGAGCTCCGGTGGTTGCGATTCGATGATACAAAAATGGAAACGGAGCTGACCTATGAGGCAAGCAATGGGCACTCGGTGCAGTACCACTACGAGCTACCACTCCAACAAAAATATGGGATAACGGCGATCAGCAAGGTGATCCCATCACACGCCCCAGAAATCGAGTATGTCTATCAATACCCGACAAGGCGTAGGCGAGAGGCTCTTCTGTCCACGATCAAAAGGCCGGAGGGACGGTTTCTCGGCGTCGACTACTATCAATCAGGTCGGGTCCAAGCTCTTTACTCTCCAATTGGAAAAAGCGGCGCAGCGGAACGGCTTTACCAGTTCAGCTACCACAACACGCAGGGCAATAAGCCGCAGTTGACCGTCGTTCGGGACGGCACGGGTGGAAAGCGACATTTCCAGTTTGATGGCGATAAGAGACTTAAGGAAATAAAATACTACGACAGTGATGGCTCGATCGTTCGTACCACTTTTCTCAGCTGGGGAAGAAATGGAACACAGGATGAAGGAAACTTGGTCAGTAAGGGGATCAAAGACAAATCGGGCAAAATTGTTTGCTGCTGGAGTCTTCACTATGATCAATTGGGAAACCTCGTCAAAGAGGTACTTCATGGAAACTTGAGCGGTACGAGCGAGGGTCAGATTGAACTCGGTGTGGATGGTCGCCCTAGGAAAGGGGGACACGAAACGTTCACGAAATGGTCGCGATACAGCGAAGATGGACGAAATCTAAAGACTTGGGAGCAGGAGGAGAACGGGCCTGAAATCGAGTACTGTTATCGGGAGGGGACGGATCTATTAACGGCAAAACTGACGAAGGTCGGTGGTGAGATACTCTTGCGGGAGTTTGTGGAGTATGATGCGGTCGGAACGGAACTGATGCGTATCGGGGATGACGGCAGTGCAGAGGATCGGAATTCACTCACTGGAGTGACCAGACGCATCGTTACTGAGATCACACCTCAGTCAGATCCTAGTCAGCCGGGATATGGACAACCGCTGGAAGCCCGAGAAAGTTACATAAGGCTATCGACGGGCGAAAAGAAGTCACTTGGCCGAAAGGAATTCTCCTACGTAAAAGGTGATTTGGTGAGCCAGATCGATACGTACGATGCTAGAGGGCGTTGGCGCTATCGAGAATTCAAAGAGTATGATGAGAAGGGGCGTTTGATCCGTGAAACGGACCCAATGGGGATCACAACCACGCACGATTATGATGCCAACTTCAACGAGGTGGCAACTGAAAGGGTCGGATCGGGATACCGCACGGAGAACGTGTTTGACAAGGGAAATCGCCTCGTTGAGCGAAGCGAGGTTCATGATGACGGGGA
>JBFIDQ010000064.1:0-11737 GCA_041603795.1 Chlamydiales bacterium | reverse complement strand
TTCAATCCTACTTTCCATGCGGCAGGACTTCTAGGCCCGCCCCTTCGCGTAGTCTTCGCGACCTTCGCGGTTAATTAATCGTTACGATGCAATTGCCCTGAGATCCCGAAGAACTCCAGGGCAATCGCACGGAGAAACTATTTCTCATTCCCTAACAGCAACCCTTCGCCCATTGGCGATGGGTTGATAAAAGTCATTGCCATTCGGCTCTTTTTGATTGTTTAATCCGGCAGCTTTAGGGGAGTTTTGGAATTGACAGAAGTGTAGGAGCGCCTTGTATTTCACCAACAGCAAAATTTAGATCATGTTTTTGGCTGCTGTTCTTTAATCGCCATGTGTTACCTTGTCTCGCTTTTAGTAACTTTAACAGTCCAACACGGAGAAACTAATGACTGCAGTTGCACAACCAATTGAACAGATGAGATGGGAGCTAGCGAGCCGCCTGACACAAGGCGCTAAGGGTCCCGAGGATGTTCTACAGCATACCTTTAAGGGAATCATTCTCGGCCTAGAACAATACCGCGGAATCGAAGTAACTCCCTGTGCTCAACAACGTGTGTGGCGCGATGTTTCGAAGGAAAGACTGCAGTTATTGCGAGCGGATTACACGAGGCTCATCGCCGAGAAGGTACTCGGCAAATTCAGTGGCGACCTCGTGGAAGGCATGTTGAACCAGCATAAGGTCACGGGAGCCGTATTTTTCGACTATGATAAGGAGCTACTTAAGATTAGGCAGCAGGAAAAGAGATCCGAGGTCGTCGATGCGTTGATGCAAAGGTCATCAGGATTTGCCAAGGACTGGGTCCCAGAAATTCTGGCTGCAATCATGCGTGCGCCAACGGAACAAAAACAGGCACCATCGATCTCGAAGAGGGCAGAGGTGCCTCTTAAAGCGAACATCGAGAAGACGGAAAGCCTTATTAGGCGCCTTAAAGCTCTGACTAGCTCCAAAGGAGGAGGGAAGAGAAGGCGAACCGTGCGGCAAAGTCGACAGAATCAACTGGCCCTCGCTGAAAAGCGACTGGCTAGATTGCACAAGGTGTCTGAGCCGTCGGCAACGGCAGACTCCGTCTATCAAATCAAACACCCGACGCATGTGGGCACAAGACTGCCACCAGATCTCACCCCCAAACAGCGCCTGCAGTTTCTTCCCATACTCTGTCGTGTTTCGGATTCCGCCATCAGAGAGTTTACAAAATTGATGAACCAGCCCTTCTCAAAGGCAGAGGTTCTGTTTGGAGACAAAGACTTCTCCCCGGTTGCAAAAAATCAACAGTTGTTTTGGGATGCAGATCAGCTCAACGGCAGACAGCTCATGCGTACTGCCCACTATTTCTGGAACGGTAGGTTGGTGGCGATCCACGCTGATACGAAGCAGGAGGCTCAAAAGGTGGCATCAAAGCAAAATGAGAAGGGGTGGACGGTTGAGCCGATTGGTATCGGTTTCTCCAAGGAGGAGCTGCGAACGTACTTCCTGCCCGATTGGATGAATAAGCACTGCAGGCTGGCTTTTTACCCAGCTCGTACGCTGGGCACGGAACGGCACGTTACGGATAAGCCGCTTACGTTGGATGGATTTGAGTTTAGTGACCTGACACCGGTACTCAAGGTCACTCGAAACGGGGGTGGGGGGGTCTTTTACCACAAATTTACCAAGCTACCGCCACTAGACCTGCAGACAAAAGGAAGCGAGTCGATACAGCTTACGGTTGGCTATGCCAGAGGACACTGGAAGCTCAGCAGTCAATATACCTTTGCTAGGTAGCTGGACTCATTCTCAACCGAAATAGGGCGATGCCAGACTTGGCATTCGCCCTTGGAGTATAGAAATTTTAGACCGCCATGCGCAGATAACCCCAGGGAAGTAGACATCTCATGAAGGCTTTTTGTGCGCGTAAACGCTAATCGCTTCTGCCCTAGATCTTGCTCATAATTAAGGGACAAGTCGCATTTCGGTCGGCTAACGGATTAAAAGCACGCAGTTTACGGCAGAGGGGAAAAAAGAGCTAGAGCACCCTCATCATTCCACTTGTAGTTCCACAAGCGGTCGCTGTTGGCAGGGATCAGTTCCTCGCCTGATTCCGTGACGTGTAACGCTTTTCCATCGGGCACCCTGAACGTGCGAGCGCCTTCTATGGTGACTCCCTCCGCTAGGAATTGGCTGCCCACTCCCAGCTCAATTTTAAGCTCCTCTTTCCGTTGGAAGTCATTTGACCACATCTCGTGGGAGATTTGATCCCCTATGCCACTGTTTCTTACGGTCACTCCACGTAGCACCACTGACGCCTCCAGCGGATCACTTGCCAGCACCCGCATACTACCCTCCAGCGTCATATTTTCTATTGCCGCCTCCGCAACGTCCAATTGCAGTTCTGATCCAGCAGCAAAACTGCCCCCTTGAATCTTCTGTGCGATCACGCTGTAGAGGGGTCCCAGAGCAGGGTGAAAGAGAAAGAGCAACCCCTCATTAGGGAGCGTCACCCCACATATTCGTAGGAGCTCTCTATTGTTCGCTAGGAGATCCATAAACGCCCCATTAGGCGTATTGGCAATGCTCCCGTCCGTGTACGATTGCTTCGTCACTGAAATTGTTTTACGACGCTCATTGTATGTTAAGAACGTTGCAGGCGCCTCAAGGTAGTCGGCTAGGTTCTGCATCGTCGATTCCAATCGCCCCCCTTTAACCCGCCGCGTGGCCCCATCTTCGTCCGTATACGGCACCCTATTTTTCATGTTGATGATGAGTCCTGGAATCGGACGCGTTGTTGCAAGCTCCTCGATGATCTTTAGGTCGCCGAACAGGATATTTGTATTGGCGGGGTAGGCCGAGTATGGCGACCCAGGCTCCTTAGGAGCCTCCTCGATTCCATTTTTGGCGAAGTCCGTGTACTCAATATTTGTCAGGCAGGTACGATTCTCCCGTTTTACCACGATATTCATTCCCTCCGGTGCTCCAATGAGACGCTCGCAGGATGCGAATCCAAAAGCCTTATCATGATGCGCCCCGATTCCAGTAAAAGCGAGGAGCCCCTGATCTGTTCCTGCCATCGGATTATTCACCTGCCTCACCAACACCTTTTTTCGTCCACGTTCAGCAAACCATTCGAATAGTCCCGCCTCCTGAGCGAGCTTCCACATGACCCCATGTCCACCGGGTTTCGTGTAGAGTGTTAGCGGTGCAGAAAGGGACCAATTGCCCTCATTTGTGATTACAGGCACATTTGGCTGAACGAAGAAGAAGAACGAATCCTTAGGGCGCCCCAGCCAATTGAGTTCCTCCAAAATCTCCCTTACATACCCATCATTATTTTTTTCCTGTGACGTCATAAACGCCACCGGGGTGATCACCTTTTTCCCCGTTATCCGCTCGTAGAGCACCTCTCGTCCCTGCAAGTCACGTAGCATTGTTTCGAGTAGCGACCGCCCGCAGAATGGGAGTTTCGCGCACGGCAGTGCTTCTCCCGTCACTGGGTCGTGCAGATTGAGTCGATCCCCCGCTCCGCCTACCGGGTAGAGTTCCCCCATTTCAGGGAGGAGATCGATCCCCCACCGTACGGCCTCCCACGTTTCCCCCGTCATCGTGCTGATGTCGAGGCCACCCGGCCGGTCGTACACCTTCTCATCTGCGGACGCGTTCTCCTCAAGCAGACGTAGGACCATCACATGGTAGCCCACGATTCCCCCTAGCGCCGAATAGGCCCTTTCCACCTGGAGGAGCTGTTGCAGCAGCTCTCGCAACTTTTCGAAGTTAGCCACCTCCTCCATGCGAAACACCACATCGCCCTGTCCGATAGCTAGAATTGATTTTATCGCGAAGTCGCATTCCGGTGTAAGCCCCTGAAGGAACGTATTGATCGGCGTTTTCTTCGCTAGGAACCGCACCACGGTGGGTTCCTGATTCAGAATATCTAATTTTTCTAGCAGCGTATTGGTCAGCTGAAGTCGATTTAGGAGCTGCGCCCGCTGATCAATAGGAAAATTTTTAGTCGTCATAATTGTTTCAACCTAAGCCTTTTATTGGGACCACCATGCCACGGAATACTCCCCCACGGCAACTCATTTTATCACATTGATGCTAAGCAACTTGGAAAGTGCAACTCTTATTTAATTCTATTTACCGTCGTTTTGTTTTGACGAAAAGCCTTCTTGGGAGATACAACGGTTCCTTTGGCTAATGCAACACAACATATCCGTTTAGGAGAAAAGGAGAAAACAACATGCCCGCAAAAAAAGCACCATCAGCGTTTATGAACCCCGTCAAGCCCAGCGACGAGCTGGCAGCCGTGGTAGGTCCTGAGGCCGTGCCTCGTACCGAGATCACCAAGCGCCTTTGGGATTACATCAAAAAGAACGAACTTCAGAATCCAAAGAATAAGCGTGAGATCATTCCTGACGCGAAATTGGCTGCAGTTTTCGGCACCAAAGATGGCGTTGACATGTTTGAGATGACACGTAAGGTTTCCAAGCATTTGAGCACTCCTGCCAGCGTATAGTCCGACAGGAAAACATCATTTTTTATTTTAAAGGGAGCCATCAGGTTCCCTTTTCTTTTGCTTTCAGATCGCGTATACTTACTGTCTCATGTTTAAGAAGAACTTTACAGACTATCTTGTTTATTTCCTTTGGGATCTCTGGTGTGTGGTCTCCATTGTTGGCATATGGCCGCGCTTCATCGAGCCCCGCCTACTTCGAACAACGCGTAAAAAGCTTGCCGTCAAAGATCTACCTCCTGACTTAGAGGGACTCCGCATCGTTCAGTTCGGCGATCTCCATCTCGCGCCGCACTCCAGCAAGCGCTATCTCGCCAAGATCCAGCGTCGAATCGCGGCGTTGAACCCTGACCTTCTTCTTTTCAGCGGCGATTTTCTTTGCTACTCGGAGAGTCATGATTGGGACCTGCTTTCTCAATTTCTTGCTCCCCTCTCCGCTCGGTACGGCTGCTTTGCCTCGCTTGGCAATCACGACTACGCGGAGTATGCGGCGCTGCGGCCTGATGGGACTCGCGTCATCCGAAGGGACAACACCTCGCCGCTAGTAGCCGGTGCAAAGCGTCTGGTCACGCCCCAAGAGGAAATCCAGTATGAAGAATCGCATGAGCCTCTATCGCTTCATACGAAACTTCTAGACACACTCACTGCCTCTCCATTTACCGTTTTGGAGAATGAGACGACGCAGGTGGAGATAGGAAAAAGTCGGATCAACATAACGGGGTTAGGTGATATCTGGACGGGCAATTTTGATCCGGTCAAGGGATTTACGGATTACGATCCCAGCGCCCCAGGGGTGATCCTCTCGCACAATCCGGACACCGCAGCGGCCCTCGCAGATCACCCAGGGGAACTCGTTTTATCTGGTCACACCCACGGCGCACAAGTCAATTTGCCCTGGTTTCGCAAGCGATTTCTCAGTTTACAAAATATGAACCACTACCGTGGAGAGCATCGCGTAGGCGATAAAACGCTTTACGTCAACCGAGGCTGCGGCGCCGTATTTTTCTTCCGCTGGTGTTCCATTCCGGAGATCACCCTTTTCGAACTTGAGAGGGCACCATGACCACGTGGGTAATTCTTTTAGCGGGCGGAGTAGGGAAGCGCATGGGAGGAGAAACTCCCAAGCAGTTTTTGGTCATCGAAGGCAAGCCGGTCGCCTGCCATAGCTTCGATCTTTTTCGCGAGATGGGACTCCCCGTAGTCGTGGTGGCTCATCCAGATATGCGCCCTCTTTTCGACAAAAGCGCCCGCTTTGCTATGCCGGGGAAAGAACGTCAGGACTCGGTGTGGAATGGATTACAAGAGCTGCCGTCCGAATGCGACCTCATTCTCGTCCACGACGCCGCGAGGCCGTGTGTTCGCCGTGACCGCATAGAGGCTGTTCTAGCCGCCGCAGAAGAGGACGGCGCTGCCGTTTTGGGGCGGCCCTCGACGAACACCGTTAAGGAAGTCGAAAACGGACGCGTCGTGCGGACCCTCGACCGTGCTCGCCTTTGGGAGGTAAGCACCCCGCAGGTGCTGAAAAAAGAGTGGTTGCGGTCGGGTCTCCTCCAAGCGCGACAACAAAACCTCATTTTAACCGACGACGTTTCCGCCGCCGAGCTTTTGGGTCACCCGACAAGAATGGTTGAAGACCACCCCAGCAACCGCAAGCTTACGGTTCTCCAAGACCTCCCCCTGATTAGCGAGTCCCTCTCCCATGCCACGATATAAACTGGTCCTGAGCTACGACGGCACGCGCTACAGCGGGTGGCAAATCCAGCCGAATGCGCCCTCAATCCAGGGAAAGCTCCAAGCTGTGTTGGAGGGAATACTGCAAGAGAGCGCGTACCCGGTAGGTGCCGGTCGAACCGACGCAGGCGTTCACGCCCACGCCCAAGTCGCACATTTTAATTGTGAGAAAGAGCCCGATTTGCGTCGACTTTTTTTGGCGTTAAACGGACTCCTACCCGACGACATTCGTGCTGTTTCCGTGGAGAAAGTGCCCGATGAGTTCCATTCCCGCTACAGTGCCAACCTCAAAGAGTATCATTATCACATTTGTACGCGACCCTATGTGAGTCCCTTTCTTCGTCCCTACCGCATTCATATGCGCACCCCAATGGATCTCACCCTTCTCCGAGACGCCGCCTCACAATTTCTTGGGATTCACGACTTCACCACCTTTGGCAATGTCACCCGTCCCGGCACCAAAAAACGTAACCCTATTCGCTCAATTGACCGTTTGGACGTCATCGAGACCGAGGATGGTCTACGCCTCGAGTTTGAGGGACCTGGATTCCTCTACAAGATGGTACGTAACATCACAGGTTGTCTGATTCGAACAGCTACCGGCAAAGATGACCTAGCAGATATTCCGGAGCTTTTTGAGGCGAAGGACCGCCGCGCTCTCGGCATGGCCGCACCTGCCAGGGGCCTGTTTCTAGTTCGCGTTGGCTATACTGACTCATAAGAGAACCAAAGTATCCCAGAAGTCCTCTTCGGGCTCTGGCGGCGGAACCGCCACCACAGTGAATTCTCCCTCATCGACATCAACCTCCAGCTCCCAGCCCATCCCATAGCCGTTGTAGACCACCTCACGAGCTAGAAACGAGATCAACTCCTCATCGATCAGGCGCTGCAATGGACGTGCACCCAGCTCCTCACTGTAGCCATGTATCGCAAGGTAATCAACGATTCCCTGCCCGAAGGTCACATGCAAACCGCAACTCTGCAGAGCCATCAGGCTCACCAGATCGAGCTCCTTGCGCGCCAACGTCTGCATGATCTCTGGTTGGAGTCCATGAAACACCACCGGCCTCACCCGATTATACAGCTCAGGCGAGAGAGACTTCATAAGACTCACCTCAATTCTGTTTAGGATTTCCCTTGGAGGGACCCCCTCTCTGTCCAGTTCAAGGATCTTTCTAGAGGAGAGGTTGGAAGTCATAATGAAATAAAATTGTGTGCAGTCGAGCCATCGACCATAATTATCCATGAGCTTCCCCTCATCCAACACATGGAGCAAGAGCATCAGCACATCACGGTGCGCTTTTTCGATTTCATCAAAGAGAATAATCCCTTTGCGATTCGCATTGATGTAGTTCGTCAGCAAACCGCCCTCGTGGTGACTTTCGTATCCCGGAGCCGAACCGATGAGGCGCCAGACCCCTCCCTCGTTGTTGTATTCCGACATATTTAGGCGCAGCAGCTGCAGGCGATCGCCATACAACTCATCTGCCAGCACCTTGGCAAGCTCCGTTTTGCCCACCCCTGTCGGGCCCAAAAACAGCAAGCTCGCGTGTGGCTTGTCGGGATTTGATAATCCCGCGTAGGCACGCAGACATGCATCAGCAGTGATCCTTGTTGCGTGAGCCTGACCAAACACTTGGCTGTTGAGCTGCGCTTCGAGTTCTAGCACCGCCGCAGCCTGCTCCTCCCCTTTTTGCAAGTTCTCAATTCCCGGAGCAAAGCCACGGTCCCGCAAATTCCCGAGACCCCTTTGGAAAGCCTCCTCGGTCGTTTCCACGGCAAAGAGCGCCGTTGTCAGCATCGAAAAAACAAAGATCAACTGCCTCATTGAAAGCTCCCGGTAGACAAGCAATTAAATTTTAAACCTAGAGACTCGATCCCATTTCGCGCAAGGGATGAAAGATGAATCTTTGCGTTGCGCCCATCGACCTCGACAGGGTCGCTTTTTTGTGCCGTCTATGGTGAAATAGATGCATGACAAAGCCGGCACTACCAAATCTTGGCATTGGAGTTGGTCTCCGCACCGAACACTACGAGGAAATTTTTTCCACTCAACCCAACATCGACTGGTTTGAGATCATCAGCGAAAATTTCATGGTGGATGGGGGAGCTCCGCTTAAGAACCTGGATCGCATTCTTGAGCGTTATCCCGTTGTCCAGCACGGCGTCTCACTTGCCATCGGCAGTTCTACTCCCCTCGATTTTGATTATCTCAAGAGACTAAAAGCTCTCACTCGCCATACCAAGACGCCATGGCTTTCCGATCATCTCTGTTGGGGACAAATCCCAGGGCGCCACTACCACGACCTGTTGCCGCTACCTTATACGCAAGAGGTCATTGACTACGTAGCGGAGCGCGCACGCATCGTACAAGACTACCTAGAGATCCCCTTCGCACTGGAAAATCTCTCCTCTTATGTGGCGTATCCCCAAGATGAGATGTCCGAATGGGAGTTCTACGCCACCGTCATAGAGAAAGCTGACATCTACGCCATGCTGGACGTCAACAACATCTACGTTTCGTCACGCAACCATCACTTCGATCCAAGCGAGTATACGCGCAACTTCCCCATGGATCGGGTCCTTCAGATACATCTGGCGGGGCACACCGATCGCGGCGATTACGTCCTGGATACGCACGACAACTACGTACGTGACGAGGTATGGGACCTCTACGCACAAATCTATCCCCTAACAAACGGAGTGTCGACTCTACTCGAGTGGGATGCCAACTTCATTCCATTTCAGCAAACATGGGACGAAGCGCTAAAGGCAAAAGCATTCCAAGAACAGGTGACTGCACATGTCTAATGACGCCCCCAAAAGGCTTCGTGAGATTCAAGAGTGGTTCGGCACCGTTATCGAGGAGCCTATTGACGCACAGAGTCGACTTATCCCGACGCCGATCAATCAGCAAGCCGATGCCTTCATCTCCCCCAGTGCAACGCTTGAGCCATTTCAGCGGATCGAACTCTACGCGCAACAGCAATGGTGGCGCCTGCTCTCCGCTCTCCACGAAAACTTTCCCATGCTGACTAGACTTTTTGGAACGATAGATTTCAACGAATGCATCGGCAAACCGGCCCTAGATGCCTATCCTCCTCATCACTGGTCGATTGGTCGACTCGGAAGCGACCTCGTCCTTTGGCTTGAAGAGGCCTATCACGAACCTGATCGCAACTTAGTTCTCGACGTAGCACGTCTCGATTGGCAGATTAACGAATCACTCACCGCGCGCCAGCTCCCCCCACTCACTCTAGATGAGATCACGCCAGAGCTAGCTCAGCAGCGCCTCACGCTTCAGCCCCACCTGCATCTTTTGCATCTTCGAGCCGACCTCTTTTCCTTTCGCGAGCAGCTCCTCGAGCGTGATCTAGACGGTTGGATTGGTGTTCCCTTTCCGCCCATACCGAAAGAAACTGAGCCCTATTACGCGATTTTTAGAAATCACAATTTTGTCGTCACCTCCAAACAGCTTCACCCCAAGGAGTTTGAAATTCTTACGCTACTACAAAATGGATCTACCCTAAATGATGCCTGTGACGTGCTTTCTGAGGAGGAAGGAACCCTTCTTCCTCGATGGTGCCAAGAATGGGCAGCGCGCCAGTGGCTTTCGGTGGTGCTATGACTCCCCGACAAACAGCCTTCGAGGCACTCCTCGCAAGTTATCGCGAGCAGCGATTCATTGATCAGAGTCTAGCCACCTCGCAACTATCTGGTCGCGACCGAGCTCTTGCACAAGAGATCGCCTGCGGCACGATGCGGATGACCCTCGCTCTTGACCATTTAGCGAAGCAACTGACCGCACACGGCAAGCTCAATGTTAAGCTAAAGGAGAAGGTACTATTACGGATGGCCGTCTACCAGTTTTATTACATGGACACCATTCCTCTTTATGCCATCACCAACGAAACGCTTGAAATCGCTAAAAAAGAGTGCAATAAGCGCTCACTTCCCTTTCTCAATGCCGCCCTACGGAACCTAGAAAAAGCTAACCTCTCTCTCCCTAAAGACCTCTCGATTTGCCACTCTTTTCCGCCTTATTTTGTTGAAGAACTCACGCGCGATTACGGCGACGCTCAGCCGATCCTCCAGGCTCTCAACAAACCGCCCCATTTGGTAGCTCGCAAAATTGGATCCATAGAATTTGTTCCCGTAGAGTCACTTTCTGAGATCGTTTCCTCACCCGACCTCTACATTCAAAATCCGACGCCTGCAAATCTTATGCACGAGCTACTTGCAGACTGTCGCCCCGCGACCATTCTCGACCTCTGCGCCGCACCAGGTGGAAAGAGTCTGCTGGCACACGAACTCTTTCCCAAGGCAGAACTTGTCGTCAACGACATTGCCGAGAGTAAGCGAGAGATTTTAGAAGAAAACTTTGCCAAGTATGGAATTGACGCGGAGATCAACCATTTCCCCGGCCAGGAGTATCCGACAGATCGCAAATTTGACCTCGTTATTGTCGATGCGCCGTGCAGCAACAGCGGGGTCCTCCACAAAAGACCTGAAGCGCGATGGCGCCTTTCTCCGGAGAATACCCGTCAGCTTCTAGAATTACAGAACCAGATTCTCTCCCATGCATTGACGCTGCTCAATCCTGGAGGAGCCGTGGTCTACCTCACGTGTAGCATTCTGAAGAGTGAAAATGAGGGGACGGTAGAAAAACAAAAGGCGCGTTGCTCAATGCAACGCACCTTCCTTCCAGATACCACTTACGATGGCGGTTTTGGAGCGCTACTTATCCCGTAGCGCGTCCCCTTTTACGCCAACGCTGCTCCTTCTGAGCGTTGTTGAGGAGCATCTCCTGGAGTAACATACGATCCTCGTGATCGTCTCCAAAATCCAACCGTTCCAATACGACGTCCATTCGATTTAGAACGGCCTCCCCAGCGCGCCACATGAACTTCGTCCACTGACCCTCTGAGAATTCAATCCGTAGATTGACCATGAGATAAACTCGCTCCAGCGAGCTAAGCTCCGATTGCAAAGAGTTTCTCTTGATCTCTTCGAACGGCACGTCAGCCTCTAAAGGCTCCAGCTGTGCGAAAAGTCCCGTCAAACGCTCCCAGTACGCCTCAACATGTTGAAGGCGTGCAGGGATCTCTTCCATGGTCTCTACAGACTCAAGATGCTCAAGAGACTCCAAGTACTTCGGCACGAGAATGTCGACCTCATCGACCGCCATCTCGAAATCCACTGCTTGAAAATCCACTTTTATGTTCTTTCCCATATCACTTTCCCTTTGGTTGCGCGATAGGGTGGCTTGATTAGGTGTCCAACAAAGGATTCGGACGGATACTAGAACACTGAAGGATGAGGCAAGGAAACATCAATTTAACCCGCTAGCATTGAGAGCTATAAAAAAAATGTCTGGGCTCCTATTCTGAATAGGAGAAAAGCGACACCATCAGGGCAACTGCATTGTATAAATAAATTAGGCAACAAATGTAAATGCCTGTGAACTACTCTTAAACGGTTCTTTTTCATTAGTTTGCGACTGATTCCATTTTTTT
>JBFIDQ010000063.1:0-11821 GCA_041603795.1 Chlamydiales bacterium | reverse complement strand
TTGCGCCTCAGCGCCTTTGCGTCTAAAAAAATATAATCAGTTACAACCCCCTGCGAAAGAGTTGCTTGAGGTTTAGACCGAACTTCTTGAGTTCCTTATTAAAATTATACTCATAATGCATTTGCCCTGTAATGCGCGTGAGAAGGTTGATTTTTTCTACTTACTTGTCTTAAAGTAGTCTCTTAGAAATATAAAAATAAAAATGGTTTATATGATTCCTTTATCGCGACCGTCACGTCAATTGGTTCAGTATTCCAATTCTTTATCGCAATCACCTTGGTTGTCTTCTAATATAACAAAAATTGTTGCACGCAACTTGAGTCACCTTAGGCCTGGCCTTAGGGCGTTTTCAACCCAAAGCTCCCGTACGTTTAACAGAATACTCTCTGGCAGACGAGCAGTTGCAACGATGCCTGTTCTTGGAATCTTTCTATTTTTATCCTCTTCGGTCGATGAAGATAGGTTGGGCTACGATAGAAAACTGAAAGGGAAAGAATTAATACTTGCCCTTGACGATGAAAACTGGGTCAGGGCCGAAAAACTTCTTGAGGAGGGTGCGGATCCCAATATTAAGGCTCCTACCGGTTCTGGGTGGCATCGCATGACCCCGTTAGAATTGGCGATTCGACACCGAAATCCAGAAATGGTTCGGTTGATTTTGGAAGCAGGTGCTAACCCTAATGAAAGAGGTGAAGAAAAATATTATGACTATATTTTAGATGCTGTGAATAGGCATAATATTGAAATTGTAAAATTACTTGTCCAGGGTGGAGCAAAAATACAAAGAGAAACTGTTCTATATGCGTATGGAAAGGAAAGTTATTTTATCCATTCATATCTAGAAAAGGAATATAAAAATAATGAATCGAGAAAACAGCGTATTTTTTTATCATGCTTTACAATGGGAATGATTGTTTGTGGACTTCCTGCAGCACGAATTTTGTATCAAAGAGATAGGCGTTTTCGGAGTTTAGTTACGGGCTTTCCAAGTTTTTCTCGCCAAATGGGCAGATTCCCCGGCAGGATTTTGGCGTGGCGCCCTTTTAGTGGACAGCCTCTTTCAAGTCGCTCAATAGTAAGCGAGCCGACCCCTACGTCCGTGCCGCAGGTGACCGTTGAAGAAAGGGCCGAGCGACCTAAGTCAATACCACAGGCAAAACCAGAGAGCTTGCGACCCCTTCTGTTGGAAGAACCTTTTTCAAGAGAGACGTTTAAAAGGGACGTGTGGCGAGAGTTACTTCTGGGTAACGCAAGCGCTCTAGCCGAGCTTTGTCAATCAATTCCAAGGGCGGAAATTCATTCCTTACTTCCCATGAATAGTTGCTCTATTTCCTACGACCCTGTGGAGTTTTTAGCACAGTGTCGCGACCTTAGGAGTCGACAAAAAGTTGAAAAATTTTTGGTGGATAGGCACCCCCGTTCTTCAGAAAAAGTTTTGAGGTCTCGGTTTAGTGATACAGGGTCTGAGGTGGTTCGTAATTTGACGGAAGAGGCCGCACGGGGTGAATTTTCTCGCGTTTTTGGAAGAGAAGAAGACATACAGCAAGTTTGGAATGTTCTAAAGCAAGGACAAAATCCAGTGGTCCTAGGGGAAGCTGGTGTTGGTAAAAGTGCAGTTGTTGAGGAAATGGCTTGGCAAATCGTAACGGGGCAGTCTCCTCAAGAATTTCGAGATCGTGATATTTGGTTTGTCGACCTGACAAAGCTCCTGGGGGTCTCGAATACTTGGGTGGGTGTGCTCGAAAAAAATTTGGACGGTATTATTTCCTCTGCCAAAGCTTGCGGTGCGATTGTCTTTTTTGACGAGGTGCATCGTATCGCCACGGCTGGGTCAACAATGGGGAATCCCTCAGGTATTGGCGAAAATATGAAGACAACGTTGGGCCGTGAAGGGGTAAGCTTTATTGGAGCAACGACAACTGCCGAGTTTGATAGGCATGTCTTTAAGCCCAACCCAGCTCTAGCTAGGCGGTTTAAACGGGTCTGTTTAGGGCATTTGAGTGGAAATGCACTTGTACAGATCTTACAGCAGGTTTTTTCAGAGGGTTTAGAGGGCTCCTCTAGAGAGGGGTTATTGACACCTTCTGCCCTGCACGCAGCCATTGAGCTGGGAAGAAAATATTTTCCATATCAAAACAGTCCTGCACGAGAAATAGGAATTATTAGAGATGCTGTTTCGATTAATGGCGAAAGAAAAAAAACCGCCGACAAACTTGGTCCATTGGAGTTGGCACTGCGAGATGCTCGCGCCAACCTGCATTTCTATGAGCAAACACCCTCTATCCGATGGCAGGCGAGAAGGGAAGGTTTGCGGCAACAAGTTTCCTTCTTGGAGAAACAGATGGGGGATAGAGCAAAGACTGTCCAGGCTCCTGATGCGACTTTCCAGAAAGAAATTGAGCAATTGACTCAAACTTTAAAAAATGCGATTGAACACAGAAACAATCTCATAGAAGAACCTGATTCAGGTAGGCAAGATCAATTCTACAAGGTAGCTGCTCTGGAGTTTATTATTATTCCGTCCTTAAAGAAAAAAATAATCAGCATTGCCGATCGAGAGCAGGGAGGTGTTGCAGATGGATACTGCATCACTGGAAACACGGTTGAGAAAGCTATATTTATGCGAAAAGGAATACCGCCTTTATTAAGCTTGTCAAATCCAAAGTCCGTAAAGAATCTTCTAGAACTAGAAAGCCGATTGAATGAGCGCGTTATTGGGCAAGAGGGTGTAACAAAGGCTCTTGCTAACGCCTTCATACGCTTTACGACCGGCGTAAAGACTCCCAAGGAACTTGTGGGTAGCTTTTTGTTTTTGGGTTCTACAGGCGTGGGCAAAACTTATGCTACTGAAGTGTTTGCCGAAGAGGCCTTTGGATCAATCGACGCTTGTGTGGTTTATAACATGGCCGAATACCAAGGTCTAGGTTCCATTCAGAGGCTTGTTGGTGGGCTCAGATTGGATGACCGAGGGTTGTTAGTTGAAAGATTGCGTCGACGTCCCTATTCGGTAGTTGTTCTTGATGAATTTGAAAAAGCACATCCTCTTGTGCAGGATCTTTTTTTACAGGTTCTCGATGAAGGTTACTTTAGAGACGAGCAAGGGAAAAAGATTGATTGTTCTCGCTCTCTCTTTGTGCTTACTTCAAATATCGGAGCAGAAGCTATCTTGAACGGTGAGGACTATTTGCCGCATTTACAGGGCCATCTACGTCCCGAGTTCATTAATCGCTTGGATCAGGTAATACCTTTTAACCCACTTTCTACAGAGGTGGTGGATAGGATCGTTAGGTTAGTATTGAAGCAAATGGCCTATGAAGTAATGAATAGCAAGCAAGTTGAACTCACCTTTTCAGAAGAAGTGGTAAAATTTATTGGAGAAAAAGGGTACGATCGCTTGTACGGTGCACGTCCCATTAAGCGTTGTGTTAAAAGGTGCATCCGGACGCCCCTGGCACACTACTTGTTAACACATGCGGCAGCAAAAAAAATGCGGGTCTTTCTACAAGGCGATAAAATATCCTTTAGCCAAATGTGATCTTGTCTTCAATCTCTTGAGTGCCTAAAATTGTGCAAAATTTATGTGCAATGGGATTGTATTAATGGGTAATTTTCTATTTACATCAGAGGCTGTTTCTAATGGGCATCCGGACAAGATAGCGGATCAGATTTCCGATGCGGTACTTGACGCATGTTTGCGTGTCGATCCTGAGGCTAAGGTCGCCTGCGAGACTCTAGTGAGCTCGGGCCTTGTTGTCTTAGCAGGTGAGATCTCGGCCAAGTGCACGTTGGATTATCAGGAAATCGTGCGGGAAACGATTCGGAAAATTGGCTATGACAAATCGGAACTTGGGTTTGACTATCGTTCGTGCGCCGTTATCAATGCGATCAATAAGCAGTCACCTGACATCGCTCAAGGCGTTTTGGAAGGTGAAGGCCTATATACGGAGCAAGGTGCGGGTGACCAAGGGTTGATGTTTGGCTTTGCCTGTGATGAGACACAGGAACTGATGCCTCTCCCAATTTTGCTCTCTCACCGCATTGTCGATGAGCTCCGACGGATCCGAGAAAGCGGTGGCCTTCCCTATTTGCGCCCCGATTCTAAATCACAAATTACCGTTGAGTACGATGAGAATCATCACCCTCTTCGAGTCGATACGGTCGTTCTTTCTACGCAGCATGCAGAAGATGTTACTCATGAGCAGCTGGTAAAAGACATGAAGGAAATGATTCAACGTGTCGTTCCTGAGTATCTGCTAGATGAGGACACGAAGTACTTCATCAATCCAACGGGACGCTTTGTTATTGGCGGTCCGGTCGGAGATTGTGGCTTGACGGGACGTAAAATCATTGTCGATACGTATGGTGGAATGGGACGCCACGGGGGCGGCGCGTTTTCGGGGAAGGATCCTTCAAAAGTTGATCGCTCAGCCGCTTACGCGGCGCGCTATGTGGCCAAGCACATTGTCGCTGCCAAGCTTGCTCACCGCTGTGAGGTGCAGATCTCCTACGCCATCGGGGTTCCTTATCCAACTTCAATTAAGGTGGATACTTTGGGTACCTTGATTGAAGGAACAGAAGACATTCTTGCAGAGGTAATTTCTGAGGTCTTCGATTTAAGCCCCAAGGGAATCGTGGAAATGCTCGATCTTAAGCGGCCAATCTATAGCAAAACGGCTACAGGTGG
The DNA here is from genome assembly GCA_041603795.1 of Chlamydiales bacterium. Classification (GTDB taxonomy): domain Bacteria; phylum Chlamydiota; class Chlamydiia; order Chlamydiales; family JBFIDQ01; genus JBFIDQ01. The sequence continues at coordinate 7,137 of JBFIDQ010000063.1, read as the reverse complement.
CCATTTTGGACGTCCAGATCCGGACTTTACATGGGAGAGAACGGATAAGGTGGCGGAACTTCGCGGCGCAGTGGAGCGACATCTCTCGTCGGTATGAGGTCGCCTCTTGTCCATAATTGTGTCGTAGGGTAGCGTAACCACAGAATAGATAACCCTTAAGATTAGAAGCATGCGATGTTCTCTGTGCGGTAGTGAGAATTCGGACACAAGCAGCAAGTGCGCCGCTTGTGATCAGCCTTTTACGGGCGAAACGAGTTCGACCGAACATGTATTTCTAGAGCCGACAGATCTCTCCCACCCTTCTCTTATTGGACGACGGGTGGCGTATGCTGTCGGTATCCTGCTTCTTATCGCGCTTCCCTGGTTTCTGATGAGCGATCTTTTTCAGACTCCGCCAGAGGTGATTCATACCCAGGAGCTATTTCAAGCTGCGCATCAACGTTACCGCGCAGATAAAAATAAGTGGGATGAAAAAAAAGATCAGGTTCTGTTGGCCATGGGACGGCAGAAAAATGATCCCGATCTAGGTAAGTCGCAGGCAGATTTTCGTGACCTGCCATTTGAGGTGATGATCTCTTACCTGGAGGACGATCTCCGCCTCTTCCGAGAAGATCTTCCTGCTCTTTCCGTTTATCCCCTGCCGTCCTCGCAACCGATTCGTTTGGTTTTGGCTAAAACTGAACATTCGATTGGATTCCTACCAATCGTTACCTCGATGGAGGTGGAGCTCGCCATTGTCAATGGACGGTTTTCACCTGCCGTGGTGCGTCTTCGTCGAGGCGAGCGCGAGGTCCCTCCCGCTCTGTGCTGGACCTATTTCGGTCCGGAATTACAGCTCTTACGTCGCCTGGAAGCCTTTCGTGGCGGAGTCTACTCCTTGGAAATGGCTGAACGGGAAAATGATGAAAAGATCTATCTTTCCTATAGCTATCATCATCGTGTCCCCTTTAAAGCGTATTAGGCGTGTCACTAACCTATTCAGAGTGTGAGACACTTGTTGCCCAGATTCAGTCACTAGTCGGCCAAAAGGTACTGGGTGTCAGTGAATGGGACCAGAAACACTTTGCTTTGGAATTTGCAGACGAGAACCTACTACTTTGCCTTCGTACCCCATTTCTCCGTTTCCATCTGGTTCGGGGTCTGCCGCGCACGCGGAGTGCCGCGGCAAAACCTCTCCAGTCTCCGGTTGGGACAACGCTGGTTGCTGTTGAACTTTTGAACAAGGACCGTATTCTCGCCCTGTCGTTTTCCAATGGAAACCGGTTGATAGCCGAATTTTTTCCCAAAAAGCCAAACCTTCTAATGCTAAATTCGGATGGAGAAATTTTATACTCCCTGTTCGCTGTGGCGAGCTCGCACTATCAGTTGCCCGAGCGAAGGGGCGAGCGGACCGAAACGACGTCGACAGTGACCAGCGAAGAGGTAGCGCGACGCTATGCTGGGCTTGAGTTGCAAGGGGAAAAGAATCGGCTCAATAGGCTTCTCTCAAATCGCCTCAAGGCGGTACAGCGCCGCAAGAAGAAGCTCCTTCAGGAGAAGGCCGAAGCGGAGCAGTGGCTTGCTGTCCAGCATCGTGGAGAACTACTACAGGCTCATTTTCATCTCCTTAAGGAGGGGATGGATTCGATAGAGGTGACAGATTGGGAAAGTGAGGATAAAGTTGTGATAGCTCTTGATCCAAGAGCCGCGCCGCAGGATAATGTGGCCTCCATTTTTAAGCGCGCGCGGAAGCTACGCGGTTCGTTGCCGCATCTCGATCAACAACTTAAGGGTCTCGCTGAAAGAGAAGAGCAAGCTCTGAGTAAACAGAGGAGCCTTGCTTCACTAGAGAGCAGAAAGGATGTCGATCGATTCTCTAGGGAGAATGAGCTTCACACGGATGCCTCAGCTCCCAAAGATGAAAAAACGAGACCTTTTTATCGTGAGTTTAGCTCGGCTAGTGGTCTGTCTATTTTCGTTGGAAAAAGTTCCAAGGACAATGATCGCCTCACGTTCTCAGTTGCTCGTGGAAATGATTGGTGGTTTCATGTGGCGGATTATTCCGGCTCGCACGTGATCTTGCGAAACAAAAATGGAGTAGAAACTCCCGATCAGGAGGCCTTTGGCGATGCGGCCTTGATCGCTTTATACTACAGCAAGGCGAAACAGATGGGCGAGGCGGATGTTGTTTTTACTCAGGTGAAGTACGTGAAGCGTGCTGGAAAAAACATGCCGGGAAAGGTGAACCTTTCTCAGCACAAAACCAAATATGCGAAGATGGATGAGAGCCGCTGGATGGCGATTAAGGCTCGCTAATTTCTTCCTTTAGGCGATAACCAACACCTCGCACGGTCTCGATCCACCTAAAATTCGGACCCAATTTCTTGCGAAGGGAGGCCACGTGCACATCGATGTTGCGGTCAATGATGAACGCGTCGTCGTTTTGTACGTCATCCAACAGTTGATTGCGTGTCATTACCTTTCCCTGATTGCCCGCGAGGCGTCGAATGATCCCAAATTCGGATAGGGTAAGTGAAATGGGATGGTCGCCCTTTAGAATTTGGTACTTGTCCACGTCCACTAAAAATTGACCAAATTTGATGATGGTGGGACGCTTTCCTTCTTCGGAAACGCGGCGAAAAATGGCTTTGATTCGAGAGAAAAGTACTTTTGGTGAGAAGGGCTTGGTGACGTAATCGTCAGCTCCAAGTTCGAGTCCCAAGACGACATCAAGCTCTTCACTTCTTGCGGAGATGATAATAATTGGAATGTGTTTGAGGTCAGGATTTCCCTTCATTTTGCGGCAAACATCGAGTCCGCTCTGCCCAGGAAGCATGAGGTCGAGAACCACAAGATCGGGTCTTTCGCGTTCGATGGCGCGGAGACCATTCACCCCATCTACTTCGACATGCAGCTTATAGCCAGCGAGTTCTGCCTGTAATTTGATAAGGGATGCAATATCTTCTTCGTCTTCAATAAGTAGTAGTCGGCTTTTTTCCATAGCTTTGTAACCTTAGTATCTATCTTGTTGTTATATTATTATTTTAACACGAGGTTTATTTTATATTCAAATAATATTTGTAAAGAGTTTGCGTTTCTTACAGGATATTGGTGTTAATCATTTAGATTCAATGAGATGGAATCAATGGTGTGTGCAAAGATCTTCGGAATGCTTAAGGTAATTTGACAAGCTTCCCCCTTGCATGAATAATGAGGCCGATTAACTAGAAGAGTTTATTTGCAATGATCTATGTGCGCACAGCTATCGTCACGACTCTCATGCTTATCACCGGTCTCGTCGGCTACATGGTCTATACATTCGACGGGGACTATCAGCTGAACAAAGCCTTGGAGGCTTTTCAGAAGGAGGAGTACGCGCAGGCTCAGCGTATCCTAGGGGAGCTCGATGGAACATTGAATGGAGCTCAACTCAATCTGGCTCGTGCCTACATCACTAAGGCCCAGGGAGATCTCGCCTCTTCGGAGCTCTACCTCGACAAGGCGGAGGCGGCGGTGACGCGCTCACAAACTGAACTCCTAGATGAAATTCATGTCCTTAAAATTCACAATGCATTCGAACAGAATAAGCCGGAGGAAATGGAGGGTCTTCTTGCTCAGCAGGACTCCTACAATCCGATTATTCGCTATCTGAGCGGACTCGCGGCCTACTCAAGAGGTGAATACGAGTCGGCGCTAAATAGTTTGCAGTCGGTTCCCACACTGGAGCAACTCAATCCGTGGCAAAAGAGGGTGCTTGATGACATCGTCTACGCGGCACCGCGGCATATTCGAGTGGCTCATTGTCACATGGCCTTAGGGGACCCGATCACAGCTCGAAAGCTTCTGGAAGAGGACACGGAAAGATTCGATCGCGATTCCCTAGTCGACTCCTGGTTTCTAATTGGGATGAGTTACTTAGAGGAGGCAAAAGGTCGTCCCCTGACAGCTGTCACCTCTTACTACCAGCTCGCTCTCGATTATTTCGATCGTGTGCCGGTGCAGTATGAGCGCTTCGCAAAGGAACGGGCAGAGGTAATTGAACTCCTTCAAGATACAGCTTCTACAATGCTGACTCAAAATGAGCTGCAGCAACTCCCTCTGGTGATGGAAGCCCTAGGGCACTGGAACGCGAAGAGCTCCGTTGAGACGCTATCGAATCGACTCATCGAAATGACCCTCGCGGCTATCGAGACAGCCGACTTCGAGCGGGTGCGAGAAATGACGAAGCTTTTCAATCGAGTTGCTCCTGAGGAGAGCCACCGTCAGGCACTCTCAAAGGCTGCTCAGGAGCGCCTTAAGATGTCCGTGACCCAAGGGGAAGTGGAGCGAATTCTACCCTACTGGGAGCTCAATCGCACTCTCGCTCCAAACGAACAGGAGGTCGCAGCTACGTTCACGGATTTCGCAGAAAAGGAAATATTGGGAGCTGTGGCGGGAGACGACCCAAATCTCGATTTTATCGTGCCCTATCTAACGCTATGGGACCTTGTCGAGCGTAATAGTGATCAGCGCTTCGCCTTTGCAGCAACGTTGATTGACACAGCAGGAGCTCTATGGCTGTCAGAGAAATTTGAGGTAGTCAAAAGCCTGAGGCTGTTTCAATTGGCGGAAGACCTGCCATACATCACGGAACATAAGGCTATAAAAGAAAAAGCGAAGAAGGCGCTGCAGGCGCTCTATCAGGATGCCTTGGATAGAGGCGTCGTGGATGGACTTGCAGCTCTTGTGGAGGCAGCTTCCTTTTATGGACTTGCCAGCAGTGACCTCCAGGATCCGGCGGAGCTGGCTAGTCAGCTGGCTGATGCGGAATATTTATACGAAGAGGGGCGCTACGATGATGCCACAATTCGCCTTGGGTTGATCATGAGGGTGGATCCAATGAGCGCCAAGGGGAGGCGTCTGTTGGGGCTCATTGAGTTTCGAAAGGGTTCTATGGCTGAGGCATTGGTTTCATTGAAGATCGTTCCTAAATTGGATCGTGAGGGACAAGAAGCTCTCGCAATCTGTGAGGTTCTTGAGGGTGATTCGGCCTTAGGGACACATCTTCTGAATCGACTTGAAGAACTCAAACCTATTGAAATTGCAAGCGCAAAGCGTCTCGCTTTTGGTCTACTTGAAAGAAGAGATCCGCGGGGTGCTCTTGCGCGCTTCAATAAGATGAAGGAGTCCGATAGCGATACCTGGGCAGCGCGGATGCAAATCGCATACGAAGGAAGTGAGTGGGGTGAAGTTGCTAGGGCCTACGAGGAACTGGATGAGAACTACCAGGCGGAGACCGCACTCAAGATGATGGTCGCACAAGCTTTGGGTCAGCTCGGAAGAAGCAAGGATGCACAAAAAATCTTCGAAGGGATATTTTCAAGCGAGCAGCGAAGTGCGGCACTGTCGCCAGAATATGAGAAGCTGAAAACCCTTTATTCACGTGAATGGGATCGCCATCAGCTCGCGATCGATTTCTATCGCGATACGGCTCCTAATGCAGAAAAATTAATCGTTCATCTGAATGCTCTCGAAACCCTTTCTCCCGATCAGCAGGCTCTTCGCGGCAAAAGTTACTTCGCAATAGGTGAGAGGGCGAAGGGGAGAGCCGACTTGGAGGCTGTATTCTCGGATCTGACCAAGCAGGGAAAGGTGCAAGCTTCAAAGGAGCTCGGGTTAATTATGTACGACCTCGGGCTTTACGCTGATGCCTCTCGGTTTTTCGAAACCTATCTGACTGACTACTCCAATGACACAGAGGTGCATAAGAAGGCTGCTGATGCCGCCATGAGTGCGCGTCGTTGGGATCTCGCTCTGTCGAGCCTATCTGCGCTTAAGGAAAGCGGGGAGCTCTCTGATGAGCACAAGGTGACGTTAGTAAGCGCTCTTGTCAAGAAAGGCACTCTGCAGCCTTTGTATCCACTGCTAGCAAGTTGGGTGGGAGATGCCTCCACGCTATCTCTCGCCACAAAGCTGACAATTGCCGCCGAGGCTATCCCTATGCGTGAGGATTCGCTCGTTGTCGATCTTATGGAGGGGGTCGCTGCGCAACCGCTTGATGTCCCAGAAAAAATGGCGCTGCTTCACTACTACCTATTGCGATCGGATCAGGCAAACGCGGAGAAGCTAGCCAGTGAGTTGAAGGAGACTCTCAATACGTCCGTTGAGGGAAGGAAACTGCTATTTCTTTGGGAACAGCAATCCTCGCAGGACGACTTAGCCGTCGTATCTGCACAGGAAATTGCCGAAGGTAATCGTGCGGCTCCTGCTTTTACAAAGTTCATTATGGAAAAGGACATCGACTCCATCTGGATGGAGAAAAGAATGAACAAACAGAAGGGACTGCTCAAAAGGGAGCCTAACTCTATAGCAGCTAAGATCGCAGCGGCACGCTCAACGCTCTACTTCGCATTGAGTCGTAACCGAGAAAAAACTGGGACGTGGAGCCTGTTTGACGAAACCGTGAGCGAGGCGAAGCAGCTGCTCGAGGAGGTTCTAGCGGACTCCGACCATCTTCCAGAGGCCTATGAGCTAATGGGTCGAGCGCTCACTAGCCTAAAAGCGAAGGAACAGGCCGTCGATGTATTGAAAAAAGGAAGCGATCTCGACCCCTCGTCGGTTTCGATCGTTCTCAACCTTTCCCAGATTTTCGTTGAACAGGGAAAAGGGGAAGAGGCGCGTCAGTTGCTAGAAAAGGCCACACAGCGCCACCCCTATGAGTCGAGTGTTTGGTTTGCCCTTGCAACACGATACGAAAAGGAAGGCGAACTCCTACAAGCAAAGGAGTGCTACCAAACACTAGTGGCTTTGAGGCCAAGGGATAGTGAGGCATACTTTGGGCTTGGGAAGCTACTTCTTAACCTGAGGAACCCAGAGGCAGCATTTGAGGTTCTGGGAAAAGGAATTGAAATTGCTCCCAATAGTGAGCTGGGCCTCGAACTGATGATCAGCTGCCTACACGATGAAGGCTTTGTCCGCGATAGCAAAGACAAGGCGTTGGCGGAGAAGCAGGCTGTGGCTTACGAAAGTCTATATCGATTGAATCCAAAGAAAGCAGATCGTGCGCGTGGTCGCCACCAAAAGAGCTCTGTGGAGTAACGCACGTATTTGGGGCCGTGTCTGCCAACTTGACGTATAACGCACGTATTTGGGGTCGGGTCTCTAACCGCGGATTGCCGA